>NZ_CP011035.1:300000-600000 GCF_001465295.1 Pseudoalteromonas translucida KMM 520
GCCCGTCAATTACTTTAAAACCATTGAGTGAGCCAATTTCAAAATAAGGAGCTATGTATTGCACTTCACCTTTAGCAGGCAAAATTGCGCCAACTAAACGCTCACTTGCATACCAACGCATACCGGTAAAATAAGCCAGGTTAGTGCCGGCATTTAAATAAATTGCATCAATGTTATTAGCTTGCATATAAGCTTGCGCTTTAGCAATGCGCGCTAAGTGTTCATCGGCCTGGATAGGGGTTAAATCGCTAGTCATATTGCTTAGGCTAGCGAGTGCTTGTTCTTTGGTTTGGGTGCCAATACCAATTGTGGTCATAATGATCTCCTTTTTTGTGCGGCTATTGTGCTTGCGGTATGGATTTACTGCAAGTGGCTTGCGCCGAAAAACGATTAATACAATAAGGTTGTAAATTAATGGGCGGGGTTTGCTCTAAACATAACGCGGTGATCAGCTCAGCGGTCACTGCGCCTTGAGTTAACCCCAAATGCTGATGACCAAAAGCAAAATAGAGATTGCTATGCTGTGGTGCGCGGCCTATCACGGGTAAAGAGTCGGGTAGTGAAGGACGACAACCCATCCACGTGCTACTTAAAGCCGACGCGGGTGCAGACTCTCTCAGTAATGCATTCGCATGCGGTAATAAGGCCAATGCTCGTTTGTTATTCATTTTTTTATAGAGTCCTGCAAATTCAACGGTACCGGCGACTCTTAGTCCTTGGCTCATCGGAGTCATAATAAAGCGGCGCTCGGCCGAAGCAACAGGGCGCGATAAGCCCGAGTCAATATCAAGCATGCAATGATAGCCTCGCTCTGTGTCAAGAGGAGCATAATAACCAAGGGGTTTTAATAAATTATTGCTCCATGCCCCTGCGGCAACCACCACTTTATCACTGTAATGTTGCTGTTGTTCGCACTGCAGTAAATAGCCGGTTTTGTTTGCGTTAATAGCGGTGACATTTTGTTGGCAAAACAGGCCGCCTAATAGACTAAATTGCTCAGCTAACTGCACGCAAAATAAATGCGGATCAACACTGTGGGCAACATCTTCAAAGAATAATGCGTAGGTTACTAAAGCGCTTAAACTAGGCTCTAATGCTTGCAGCTGCTCACGATTAAGTAGCCGTACGTTTATATCTTGGGCTTGATACATGGCTAAAATGGCTTCAACTTCAACCAAAGGCGTCGCTTCAAAAGTAAGTAAACTGCCTTTTTTAGTCAATAAATGAGCTAAATTATAGTCATTGAGTAGCCGTTCGTAGGCTGCAATAGCGTGGCTATTCAGTGCTTTTAATGCTTGGGTATGGGCGCGATATTTAACCATTGGCATATTTTTTATAAATTGCCAAAACCACGGGGTTGCCTTAAGTGCATACCGCCAGTCGATCCTTAACGGGCCAAGTGGATTAAAGAGCATGCTAGGTAATTTTTTTAATAACCCGGGCTGCGCTAACGGAAATACTTGTTCGGTAGCAAAGTGTCCGGCATTACCTTTAGAGCAGCCTTGTGCTAAGCCTTGTTGATCATACAAAGTTACTGCAAAGCCAGCGCGTTGTAACTGTAATGCTGTGCAAATACCAATAATTCCAGCGCCGACCACTGCAATTTGTTGGGGAGCTTTATCCGCCAAAATAGTTTACCTCATATGTAAATAAACAATACTTAACAGCGTAATTTAATACCACGTTTAGATTATATTGCTGTTGTGGTGATATGAATTTAAAAAAATCAGTTTGTTTTAAATTAAACAATTGTGATTAATTTCAGTTGGTTAAGTTTTTTCATTAATGATTGGATTAGGTCAAAAAGCACATTTATCAAACAAACTGAAATTAGCATATTGATTATTGTATACAATATACCTATGATATCAAGCGTAAACTTCAATCAGGAAAAATAATAATGAAAGTAAATTGGCAGGGCGTTTACCCCGCAGTAACTACGCAATTTAATGCAGACAACGCCATTAACTTTGCAGCAACCGCGAAAATGATTGATGAACTTAATAACCAAGACGTTCACGGCATTATTGAACAAGGTACGGCAGACGATAACGCAACTATTATCTCGCTTTATACAAAATCGATGGCAAGCCGTATTGCCTTAACAAAATTTAAATTGGACTAAGTTATGCAAAAAGGGACCTTTTTTTGTATTGACGGCCATACCTGTGGTAATCCTGTAAGGCTTATAACCAGTGGTCACCCACAGTTAAACGGACTAAGCATGAGTGATAAGCGCCAAGACTTTTTACAAAATCACGATTGGATACGTCAAGCGCTCATGTTTGAGCCTCGTGGTCACGATATGATGTCGGGCGGATTTTTATATCCACCCACCACAGAAGATGGTGACGCTGCTATCTTATTTGTTGAAACATCAGGGTGCTTACCTATGTGTGGGCACGGCACAATGGGTATTGTTACATTTGCTTTAGAGCACGGTTTGCTACATGCAAAAGTACCGGGCGCTTTGCTGTTAGACACGCCTGCTGGGCGTGTTCGAGTTAATTATGCGATGCAAAATGGCAAAGTTCAGTGGGTTAAAATTTATAATGTACCGGCTTACTTAGCCCATCAGGCAATAACCATAAATATTGCTGAGCTCGGTGAGCTAAGTGTTGATATTGCCTATGGCGGCAACTTCTACATTATTGTTGAACCTCAGGGTAATTATAAAGGCATTGAACATTTAACTGCTGGGCAAATTTTAAAGTACAGCCCGTTGGTACGTAATGCCATAAACGCAAAAATGAAATGTGTTCACCCGCTAGACTCAACCGTTCAAGGTGCGAGTCATGTTTTATGGACAGGGACCCCAAAAAATGCCAACTCAGACGCCGCAAATGCTGTTTTTTATGGTGATAAAGCCATTGACCGTTCGCCATGTGGAACAGGTACCAGCGCGCGTATGGCACAACTATTTACAAAAGGTAAATTGGCCCAAGGGCAAAGTTTCGTTCACGAAAGTTACATCGGTAGCCAGTTTATTGGTTGCATTGAACAAGTAACAGAAATCGCAGGCGTAACAGCCATTCTGCCAAGTATTCAAGGCTGGTCTAGGGTGACAGGCACAAGCGCAATTACAGTAGATGACGATGACCCATATGCATTTGGGTTTCAAGTAATTTAATCAGGAGCAAAACATGACATTAACAGGACAAAGTTTAGTAGCAGGACAATGGCTGGGTCATTCAGAGAATGGCGAATTTAACGCATTTTCCCCAGCACGCAACGAACCACTACCAACGCGCTTTTTTAATCTCAGTGCCACTGAATTAGACGGCGCAATAGAGGCCGCACAAGCGGCATTTTTTGAGTATCGTAAAACCAGTTTTGCACAACGTGCTGATTTTTTAACGTGCATTGCTGATCAAATATTAGTGCTTGGGGATGAGTTACTTGAGCAAACACATCAAGAAACCAACCTACCGCTTGCACGTTTACAAGGCGAGCGCATGCGCACTGTAAATCAACTTAAAGCATTCGCCAGTGCGTTGCGCGAAAACCCAGCATCACCTCTGGGTTTAAAAATAGTGGACGAGGCCGATGCTACAAGAGCACCGTTACCAAAACCACACACAGAGCTTAACTACTTACCGCTTGGACCCGTGGCTGTATTTGGTGCATCTAATTTTCCATACGCCTTTTCAACACTCGGTGGTGATACGGCTGCAGCACTCGCTGCGGGTTGCCCAGTGATTGTAAAAAATCATACGGCACATCCGGGAACCGGTGAATTAATGGCACGAGCGGCGCTTGCTGCCATTAAAGAATGTGCGATGCCTATAGGGGTATTTGCAATGGTGCAAAGTGCTGAACATGCGCTTTCGCATCAATTGGTCAGCGCCCCGGCAATAAAAGCAGTAGGTTTTACCGGTTCATTTAATGTTGCAAGTAAGCTGCAAGCAACGATTGCGATGCGTGAAGAGTCCATTCCATTTTATGGTGAGCTTGGCAGTATTAACCCACAAGTTATTTTACCTAACAAAGCTATTGAACATAGCAAGGAGATAGCTCAGTCACTTTGTCAGTCAATGCTTATGGGGAACGGACAATTTTGCACCAGCCCAGGACTATGGTTAGTGCCAACGGGGTGTGACGAGCTTGAAACACACATTACTGCGTGCATAAATGATGCCCCATCAGACACGTTACTCACTCCAGAGATTGTTAAAACCTTTAAACAGCAAATAGCAGAGCGCAATCAGCTTGAACAGCTCAGCTTGTTAGGTGAGGGCAAGCTTGAACATGCGTTTCATGCTAATGCGCATGTATTCGCATGCAATACTGAGGACTTTTTAGCAACCCCTATTTTGCAAGAAGAAGTATTTGGCCCCGCGGCGTTAGTGGTGCGCTACGACAGTGAACACCAGCTCATGACGTTGATAAATCAATTACAAGGGCAGCTAACCGCCAGTATTCATGGCACTGAAGCTGATTTAAATAAAGCCGATAGCCTTATCGAAGCACTGCAGTATAAAGTAGGTCGTTTGATAAAAAATCAGCTGCCAACAGGCGTTGAAGTATGTGGCTCAATGAACCACGGAGGGCCGTATCCAAGTTCAACGGATGTTCGCAGTACTTCTGTGGGCACAAATGCAATGTTGCGATTTATGCGACCAATTTGTTATCAAGCATAAGATTAATTGGGCGGGATATGCAAATTGTATTTTCCCGCTTTCCCTTATTTATAAGAGACTCAGGCAGATTTTAACTGAGCTTGAAAGTGCCATGAATGCGGATGAACCCCACCAAGCGATTTAAACAGCCGTTTTCATGGTAATACCAATTCGCGCGAACAACGCCCACAAATCCGTGAACTAGTCGATATGTATAGTAAAAATTCAGAGCGCTATGTACGCATGTACATTTTACTAGCGGGCGGTATAACCATCGCGCCTGAAGAGCAACGCACCTTGCTTGAACTGTGTCGTACAAAAAAACCATAAAGCGTGTGAGTTGCTAAAAGCACATATACTAGGTGCAACAGACGCTATTAAAAAACGATTACTTAACATAGAAGACGAGAGAAGATAGTCTTCTCATAAAGCCATAGTAACGCTGCTTGAGCGATGGTATTTTAAGGTAATAAGCAATCAATACGCTAAGCTCGGTATTGTTAATGTAGATTATTAACACTACACGTTGAGGTATGAAACGGACACGTTCGCTTCATACCTCAAATCATATTCTTTTAGAATGTTTTTAATCAGTCTATTAAACCCAAAATTTCAAGCCTTTCTTTTGCTAAAGTATATCGGGTGTGAACATCATCAATTTGCTGTTGGGTTAATGCTTTACCCAGGGTACGAAGCCCGCCAGTTGCATCATTATGATAAATTCCAAAAGCAAATTTAAGGTATTCCATTAGTAGCGGCTGTGCATCAAGATATGAAATAGAGTTCATAGCCTGAGAAATTTTGTTTGCCTCGGCCCATTCACCGTTATTTATGTGTTCCTGCATAGTGAGACTCGCTTTTGGAAAAATACAACCAACACCTGTAATTCCACCGCATGCGCCAGCAAGCCCAGCATAAACAGTTACAGTGTCAACTCCAGCCAAGATTTTTAACTCTTTGTTCTTGAGCATCATTGTTTCAATTATTGACACATCTATTGTTGATATTTTAAGTGCAGTTACTTCAGGTAGCGCTGCAAGTCGTGTAAGAAGTTGAATTGAAAGCGCATGATAGCCCGCTGCGTCAGGGTTGTTATAAGGCATTATTGTAATACCTGCCTCTTTTGCTGCTGATGCAGAAAGTGCGTAATAGGCATACATTTCTTCATCAGAAGGCGCTTCTTTAGTTTTTGGTGGCATTACCATGACGGTATCTACGCCCACAGTCGCCAGTTCAGTTACTATTTTGGCAAGCTCTTCTTTGGTTTCTGCTGCTGCTCCACTGATCAATGGAACATTGTATTCTTTGGCAACACTAGAAAGAGCGCTTAGTAAAGAAAGGCGCTGCTTAGAGCTGAGATAGCTGTTCTCACCCAGTGTACCAGAGCCGACTAGTCCTCCCATTCTGGTGCCACCCTTTCCTTGAACTTTTAAAATTTCTGCAGCGTATTTTTGTGTTGCATCAAGATCAATTTCAAGATCTCCAGATTCTGATTCTTTTAGCCATGTAAATACAGCTGGCATAACTGTATAGCGCCAATCTTTACTGTTTGTTTGCATTATTATTCCTCTTATAAATACATATTGTATACATTATACAAATTGATTGTATCAGTTAAAATACTTTCGGCAAGGCTGAGATAAAAATAAACGGGTATCTATTTTAAAATTTATCTGAAGTCGCCGATAAACCCCCGAGATCAGAGCGCCCTGTGGACAGGACTAAGTGCGCCATGGCGCAGCTATTTAGTAAAGGCAAGCTGGCACAAGGGCAAGAGTTTGTGCATGAAAGCTACATTGGCAGCCAGTTTATTGGCTGTGTTGAACAGCTTACCGAAGTGGCGGGCAGAGCGGCCATTTTACCCAGCATCTGCAGCTGGTCGCGGGTAACCGGTAGTAGCAGTATCACCGTTGACGACGACCCTTATGCATTTGGGTTTCAAGTAATTTAATCAGAAGCAGTGTATGAGATTAACAGGACAAAGTTTAATTGCTGGGCAGTATTAACCCGTAAATTATGTTGCCCCAACAAGCGCTTAAACACAGTGCCGCAATTGCCAGCGCCTTGTGTTAATCCATGTTGCAGGGCCATGGGCAGTTTTGTACCAGCCCAGGGCTGTGATAATTTAGCCGCGCAGGTAGTGCGTTGTATTAGTGCAGCCCCATCGGATACGTTACTGACACCCAGGATTTTAAGTAACTTTAAAGAGCAAACGGCTATACGCAGCCAACTGGTAAGCGAGCAGTGTGAGCAAGACTTTCATGCCTGCGCTCAGGTGCTTATTTGTGATGCAGATACTTATATGGCAACACCACTGTTACAGCAAGAGCTGTTTGGCCCTGCGGCACTGATTGTACGCTATGAGAGCGAGCAGGAGTTAATTGCGCTGATCACCCAATTCGACGGCCAACTTACTGCGAGTATTCATGGTACCGATGACGACATGGCTAACGCCGCAGCGCTAAAAGAAGCACTGCAATATAAAGTAGCGCGGTTAATTGAAAATCAATTGCCGACAGGGGTTGAAATGTGTACGTCAAAGAATCATGGCGGACCATTCCCAAGTTCAACCGATGTGCGAAGTACCTCTGTGGGTACACATGCAATGTTGCGCTTTATGCGTCCAATTTGTTATCAACCGTAGCAAAATTTTTTAGGGGGAACTATGTGAACGCTCTTTAAATCTTTAAAAATAGCGGTTAGGGGATTGTAACTTGGAATATTTGGCTTTTTGAGTATAATGTATGCTAAATGCAATATATAGGAACTAGCATGGCCATTGAGCACAAAACCCGCACCCAACTTGTCGCAGAAGCGATTCGCGCAAAGATCCTCTCTGGTGAAATTAAAGCCGGTGATCCATTACGTCAAGCTGCCTTAGCGACAGAATTAAACGTCAGTCGTATTCCTGTTCGTGAAGCGTTATTGCAACTTGAAGCCGAAGGCTTGGTGAATTTTGAGGCGCATAAAGGCGCTACGGCAACGCAACTTTCAGCTGCGCAAATAGATGAAATATTTGACTTGCGGGCTTTGCTTGAAGCCGAGTTATTAAGTCATTCAATTAAACATTTAAGCGATGAAGATCTAAATGATGCAGCAGGCATTTTGTCTGAACTTGAAGGTGCCATGGATGCCGGTGATACTCACCGTGCAACTGGTGAATTAAACAGCCAGTTCCATGCTAAATTATACAGCCGTGCTCAGCGTCCACAAACGCGAGAGTTGGTTGATATGTATAGTAAAAATTCAGAACGTTATGTACGCATGCATATCTTACTGGCTGGCGGTTTAACTACGGCCCCAGAAGAGCACCGTACATTACTTGAGCTATGTCGTACTAAGCAAGCCCGTAAAGCCTGTGATTTTTTAAAAAAGCATATAGTTCAAGCAAAAAACGATATTAAAAAGCTGCTAATAAAAATCGAAGACGAGCAACGCTAACTCGCTTAGCAAACGTGGCACTGATGTTTTGTACAGTATGCAGTGATACAGTGTCACGGTTTTTTATCCATTGTCATTATTACCTCTATTTAATCTGAGTTTAGGTTATTTATTTAAGGCCAAACATCATACATAGCTGTAACACTTGTGATCAAAAAAACGGGTAGATAGAGACTGCTACTTTGATACATCAGCGATTGTTTAAAGAAAGGAAAGTGTCTGTGTTCGCGAGTATTTTAGGTATAAGACAAATATGGTAAATCAATATTCTGATATAGCCTGCATACGGTGAAATTTAGCCGTTTGAAAACACACAGGCTTGAATATAAACAGTTAGCCTAATGTTGATAACCCCCTGCAGTAGTCAGCGCAATGGGTTCTACTACTCATACGAGGCATTCCAGTATGGAACTTAAACTCGAAAATCACAAAGCGACAATAATAATATAGTGTTGTTCTCGGCAATTGCTCCGGCATCGCTCTACCTGCTGCATCCATGCAGTCGACTATAAGTTATTTTAAACGCAGTGAGTTATTTAATAAGCTAAAATGCTCATGTTTTTAACAAAACTGGTAGTTAGTGCAGCCTCTCAATCAAATCCGTTCTGTAGACATGCCTTGCTGGGCGATTATGCTACCTTCATGCTTTTGAGGTTGGTGTACACCTTCGGCACCATGCATCCAGTAAACTAGTCTGTCACTGAGCAGATAGATAATAACAGCAGAGAGTGTGGCAGTGATAGCTATGCCTGCAAAGATAACCATAGCATTGTTTGCCGACTCAGTACTCTCACCAATGAAGGAGCCGACATATCCAGCGACATAATTAGCCATACCGGTAAAGAAAAACCAGATTCCCATCATCACAGATGCTAGACGAAGCGGTGCTAATTTGGTAACCATCGATAATCCAATCGGCGATAAACACAACTCACCTAAAGTATGGAATAAGTAAGCCATGATCAGCCACATCATGCTGGTTTTAACTGTAATGTCTCCTCCTTGTTGCATCGTTGCGCCAATCATAAAAAGAAAACCAATTGCTAAGAATATCAGTGCAAGGGCAAACTTTACCGGAGAGGTGGGCTCTTTATGGTCCATTTTTATCCAGCATGAGGCAACGCTAGGGGCAAGAATGACGATGAAAATAGCACTAACAGACTGAAACCAGCTGGCAGGAACTTCAAAATTCATTATCCAACGATCTGTGTATTCGCTAGCAAATAGATTCATCAGTCCACCGCCTTGCTCAAAACCCGCCCAGAAAATAATAGTGAAAGCACTCATTATAAAAATAACCTTAATACGATCAAATTCGATCTTGGTTAACGACTCCTTCTTTGCTTGTCCCTTTGTATTTGATTGTTTAACGGCAGGCTCGATACCGATATCACCGAGATACTTATTACCCAAAGAGACTTGCAGTATAATACTCATTAACATACCGATACCTGCGGCAATGAAGCCGTATTGCCATTCGAATTTTTCGGCAATGGTGCCAACAATTAGTGGCGCTATAGCAGCCCCCAAATTGATCCCCATATAGAAAATAGTGAACGCACCATCACGACGATGATCGCCTTCTTTATAAAGGTCACCGACCATTGTGGAGATATTAGGTTTGAACATGCCATTACCAATGATTAACAGCGCTAGACCAGTATAAAAAAAGGTCATTTCGTTGCTAATAATATATTCGTGTGGCACGCCGAGCGTAAATTGACCCGCGGCCATAAGTAAGCCCCCAATAATGATTGATTTACGCTGCCCGAGCACATTATCAGCCAACCAGCCACCAAATAGTGGTGTAACATACACTAGAAAAGTATAGGTTCCATAGAGACTCAGTGCATCGCTATTGCTCCAGCCCATACCACCGCTTTCAGTTAAAGCCACTAAATAAAGAACTAAAATAGCGCGCATACCATAATAGCTAAAGCGCTCCCACATCTCGGTGCCAAAAAGTAAAAACAGTCCTTTAGGATGGCCAAAGATAGTGCCGACAGGTTTTTCTAGACTCATTAAATTTACCTATGTTAATTATTGTTGTTATTCCAGCCCACCGAAATTTAGAGCACACTGTGTGAGTAGATATTTGCTTCAAGTCAGTTACAGGCTATTAATGGTAACTACGGGTGAAGTTAATGAACTTAAGAACAACATAACACTCACTGTATATTGTATGCAATATGTAATTGTTAAAAATATGGTGTTAGTGTGCTTACGTTGCTACTAAAATTTATATTAGGTATCTCATGATGAGATTTTACTGTGTTGCGTAGCTCGTTTGGCATGAAAACGGTTGTTCGTAGTGCTAGAGGATGGAGAATATTTACTTGGAGATTAATTATCTATTGAAGGTACTGAGCTGTGATAACAAAACCATACTGAGATTAACTCACTATGGTTTTGTTTTTAGCAAATATTAAAACTCTTTCTTAATACCCATGTAGAAGAAACGCCCACGGAATGAATACAAGTTATCATCTGTAGAAGTGAGGTTCGCTTGGAGATAGGGAGGCTCTTTATCAAATATATTATTAATCCCCACATGTATGTCAGCACCTATAGCCTCGATAAAAGCACCTACTTGAGCATTATGAAATACAGTGGCTTGCATAACATCATTTTCAGCTGCTTTAATTTTTGAGTTATATGTTGCATCCCAGGTCGCATGATAGTTATCCATCGACCAGTCAATTTGAAGGTTTGCTTTGAATTCAGGTAGGCTGCCAAATACAGGATCGTAAGTTCCTACTATGTCACGAAATGGCGTATCGCTCGTGTCTTGTACTTCAAACTTATCCATCAAAGTCGTATCAAAATTTAGGCGCCATTCACCCGCCGTTGTTGTTAATAAGTAATTAGCATTAAAATCAATACCCGCAATATTTCGAGCCGCAATATTGTTTTGTGGTGAATAAATACTTCTAATATAACCAGTGCCATTATTACTGCGCACTACATCATTTTGGTAGGTTGGATTGCCAGCTAAATTTTGATCAATCACATAACGTGAACTTGCAAAAACTACATTGGTTTGCTCAATATTAAAATAATCGATTGTAAATGATAAATTTTCAATTGGTTCTAGTACTACACCTAGGGTGGTATTTTCTGCTTCTTCTGGTTTTAAATTAGGGTTACCGCCACCAATTATATCGTTACTTAGGTTTGAATTATGGCTAACAGCAGGATCTAATCCTAAAGCGACACAATTGGGTAATGAAGAACTAAAGTTAACGTCGTTATTCGGGTTACATGGGTCATATAAATTGATATTTTCATTAGATGTTTGACCTCGATACATTTGTGCCATCGTTGGTGCTCTGAAGCCGGTGCTATAACTTGCACGCAGTTTAAGTATATCTATTGGCTGGTAAATGACGCCAAACCTAGGGTTTGTCGTACTTTGATTAATATCGCTATAATCACTATATCGAACTGCAGCTTCCACTTCTAAGTTATCAAGCAACGGAATTGCCAATTCAAGGTAAAATTCAATAATTTCACGAACAGGTGAAATAACGGGCGTTTTTGATTCACCCCATGAAACATCAAAGGTAGCGGTACGTTGAGCTTGATCAACTTGTAATGATAACTGGTCTTCACGATATTCAAAGCCAGATGAAAACATTAAATCACCAGCAGGCATGTTCATTACGGGTCCTGAGATATTGGCTTGGGCAAACATTAAGTCATTTTTATTCGTTACTAAAGGGGCTGTTGTGTTAATGAAATTAAGCATTTCGGTGGTAATTGCACCCTCTGGACCAAACACATTGAGCGCGACACATGTTGGATCGGCCGCTGTTTCACACTCATTAGATAAAGCCCGTTCAATCATATTGATTGATGGTTGTGAGCCACCATCATTGATTAATTTTGCGGATTGGCTTGAATACACTACCTCCCAATCGTAATCGTCAAATATCATGCCTCTTAATCCTAAGGTATAGCGGTTTATGCTACTCTCAGATTTGTAAATGCGCGAGCCGTACTCACTGAAGCGACGTGATACATTACCCGCAATACCAAATGGATTATACTTTTGGTTTGCACCAACACCAAAGTTATTACCTTCGCTATCGGGGTAGCGTTTAAACGCATTGGGTGTATCTATACTGCCACTGTACCAGCCGGTATCAACACCTGGAGGTGCTTGGTTGCCTTGGACAAAACCATTATGGAAAGAGAGTTCAGAAAAAAAAGTTATATCATTATTAAGCTCATATTCTGCAGTAACAAACACACTCGTCGTCTTGTTATCGTTAGCACCAGATTGGGCATCACGGTAGTTATATCCCATCGAATCATAATCAAATGGCGTAACAACATCAGGGTTATCGGCATCAAGTACTGTCCATGTATTACTCGAATCTAAGCCAAAACCGGAGAGACGAGAAAAGGGTGTGGTTCCTGAACTAAAATTTTGACCGCCTAAATAGCGTTGATCAGCATCTTTAGTCATGTAACGATCTTTTTCTTCCCAACCTGAATTATTACTCGTGGAAGCCGCAATCATCACACTGCCTTTATCTGTACTAAAACCAACTAGTAGGCCAATTTCACGTTCTTGTGCATCACCTTCTGAGGAAATACCAGTATGAAGGTTAATAGCAATACCATCGTAATTTTTGCGCGTGATAATATTAATAACACCAGCAATTGCATCAGAGCCATAAATAGCAGAAGCACCATCTTTCAATACTTCTATTTGAGCAATTGCTTCAAATGGGATTGATGATAAATCAACTAATCCATCTTCATTAGAGCCAACGATACGTCGACCATTTACTAGGATCAACGTATTTGTTGCCTCAATACCACGTAATGTAGCTGTTTGAATATTATTTGCGCCAGCGCTACTTTGGTTATTGGTGCTATTACCCGTAATTGCAGGTAAGCGGCGTAATGCAGAGCTTACATTTGTAATACCTAAATTAGTTAATTGATCTTTGGTAACGACAGTAATGGGGGATGTAGAAGCTACTTCAGCACGCGCAATACGCGACCCTGTGACCATTATTTTTTCGACATTATCATTCGCTAATACAGGAGCTGTAACGCTCATTGCGCCGGAAAACATCGCGGTACAGAGTACGGATAACTTTAAAGATGGATTTATTTTCATTTTTATTCCTTAGATGTACATGTTATTTTTATAGGTCAGTTTGCATACTGTATACAATATAAGTTATCCACTGCATTAATTCAATTGTTATAATGCTGTTAATTACAAATGGGTGTTGATAATAGCCAAGTCGAAATTACAGCATCAGCCAATTGTTTATATTTATATAAAAATCAATGTGATGGAGTTTGAAGTGGGTGAAAGTAGTTGAGCTGGGGGGGATTATATTTTGCTAATCGCGACAATGGTTTAGAACTTAATCCTGACTATAGCTTAGTCACAGGCCAACAAGGTGCGCGTTATGTGTCGTTAGTGGCGCGAATTGAGTTTTAGTTTCTCTCTGTAAGGTCGTCCTTTTTAATAGTTAAGTACATTCATTATTACTAGAGCAACCGCCCCAATGTTGAGCAGCAAACTGCTCAACATTGCTATTGCATAAATAAATATCAAGGTATATTGTATACAATAAATCAAAGGAGCTAGTTATGACCCACACTTTATTTTCACATTGGCAGCAACCCGGTAATAACTGGCTGCAAATACACACTCTAGATATGCACACGGGAGGAGAGCCGCTACGGATTATTGTTGATGGCTTTGCGCAGTTAGCCGGCCGCACTATGCTTGAAAAACGTGCCGATTGTTTAGCCCGGTTTGATCATTTAAGACAAGCATTAATGTTTGAGCCACGCGGACACGCCGATATGTACGGCGCCTTGATCACTGAACCTGAGCGCGCAGATAGCCATTTTGGGGTGTTGTTTTTACACAATGAAGGCTATAGCACTATGTGTGGTCACGCCATTATTGCTTTGGCAACCGCGGCAAAAGATTGTGCTATTAGCGAGTTTAAAGAGGGCGTGAATGAGCTTCGCATTGACACTCCCGCGGGGTTAATCAAAGCGTATATTACATTAAAAAATAATGAGTTAACGCAGGTTTTTTTTGATAACGTAGCTAGCTTTGTCGATCAGCTAGAGATGCAAATTACATTACCAGAGTATGGTTCGATAAACTGTGACATTGCCTTTGGCGGGGCTTATTATGCATTTGTTGATGCCGATAGTATCGACTTGAACTTAACTTCGAGTAACCATGAAAAAATAATTACCTTAGGTAAAGCAATTAAAGCGCAAGTAACTAGCCAGTATCAACCCACTCACCCAAGTGATGACGCGTTAGGATTTTTATATGGCGTTATTTTTTACTCTAATACGCAATTAAGTAACCATGACGCATTTAGCCGTCATGTTTGTATTTTTGCAGAAGGTGAATTAGACCGCAGCCCAACAGGCACTGGCGTAAGTGCCCGTGCAGCGCTTGCGTTTGCCAAAGGTGAGCTCAATATTGGGCAACAGGTTAACATTGAGAGTATTCTAGGCTCTGTATTTAGTGTTGAACTACAGCAGCAATGCCAGTTTGGCACCTATGCGGCGACTATTCCTCGAGTCAGTGGGAATGCCTTTGTTACCGGTACACATACATTTTTAATTGATCCGGCGGATCCTCTACAACAAGGGTTCATATTTAGATGAGTAATCACTTTAGTGCCCGCCAACAAGCAGTTAAGGCTGCCCTTGCAGCAAAAGGGCTTAGTGCGCTGTTAGTCTTTGGTTATGAAAACATTCGTTATTTAACGGGCTTTAGTGGTAATGCCGCTTATGCTTTGATCACCCAACAGCAGCATATATTAATTACCGATTATCGTTACTTTGAGCGCGCGCAAGCCGAGTGCCATGGTTTTGAGATATTCAGCCGTGATCGAGATAACGAAAGCTTAGGGCAGTGCATTAATCGCTTTTTAGCACCGCACTCACAGCTAGGTTTTGATGCGGCGTTTATTAATGTTTCGTTGTGGCAGCAAGTAGCAAGTGAGTTATCGATGCATCAATTACAGCCAATTACAGGGCTGGTTGAACAGCAGCGAATGATAAAAAATAGCTGGGAACTTACACAACTAAAAGCCGCAGCAGCCATAGCTGATAACGCACTAGCGCAAACATTACCGTATTTTAAAGCAGGAGTGAGCGAACGTGACTTAGTCCTAGAGCTTGAATACAGAATGCAAAAATTAGGCTCTGAGGGCATGTCGTTTGCCACCATTTTAATGTTTGGCGAGCGTACTTCACTACCCCATGGCAACCCCAGTGCTCGGCAGCTTAAACACGGTGACTTTATTACCCTTGATTTTGGTGCGGTAATTAATGGCTATCGCTCTGACATGACCCGCAGTTATGTACTTGGTGAGGCATCAGCAAAACAAACTGATATTTATAATGCTGTCGCTGCGGCGCAACAGGCTGCTATGAGCATACTAAAACCGGGAGTGGCGTGTATTGAGTTGCAAAATGCCTCACAGCGGGTGCTAGATAATTCAGGCTACGGACAATGGGCTGGCCCAGGGCTTGGACATGGATTGGGACTGTTTTTACATGAGCAGCCATTTATTAATAAAAACTGTCACTACGATTTAGCGATTGGCAATGTGATCACCATAGAGCCGGGTATTTATATTCCAGAGTTTGGTGGTGTGCGCCTTGAAGACGATATTGTTATTACCCCACAGGGCTATGAAATTTTAACCCATGCCCCTAAACCTTTTCAATTGGAGAGTTAAATATGCAAATTATAGATGCAACCCAGATTGATAATGTCCTTAGTTTTGAGTCTTTACTAACGGCGATGCAGCAAGGTTTTGCGCAAGATTTTGGTATGCCAAAACGCAACGTGTATGAGCTTGATCATAGTGATAGTAACCACGATGCATTTGCCGTGTTACCCGCGTGGAATCAAGACGTGATTGGTGTGAAAGCGTTTACTTACTTTCCAAGTAATAGCCAAGCAGGCTATCACTCATTGTATTCTAAAATTATGCTGTTTTCGCGTGCGCATGGCGAACCATTGGCCTTAGTAGATGGCACACGTATTACCTTATGGCGTACCGCAACGGTATCGGCACTAGCGAGTCGCTATTTATCTCGTGAAAACAGTGAACACTTAGTGTTATTCGGTAGCGGAAATTTAGCCGAATATATGGTGCGTGCGCATCTGGCTGTGCGTAATTTTAAACGCGTAACACTGGTGGCACGTAATCAGCAAAAGGTATCCGCCTTACAAAGCACATTACAAAAAGCATTTCCTGATATTAAATTTACTGTAGCGCAAAGCACTGCAGAATTGATTCACAGTGCCGACGTAATTTGTTGTGCTACTGGCTGCCCAACACCATTATTTGATGGTCAATGGTTGAAAGAAGGCACACATATTGATTTAATTGGTAATCATCACAGCGAACAGCGAGAATGTGATAGCACCACGATTACGCGCAGTCGTGTATTTGTTGACAGCAAAACCAATGTATTAAATGAAGCGGGTGAGTTATTATTACCCATACAAGAAGGTGTATTTAGCGAACAAGATGTGTGTGCGGAACTAGCTGATCTCGCTAAGCTAAATACTCCGGCACGCATTAATGAAAGCGAAATAACTGTATTTAAATCAGTGGGCACTGCGCTGAGTGACTTAATAGCAGCGTATTTAGTTTACCAAACCCTATAAAAATAAAGGTGGTTGTATGGTGTTGTTATGGTTGGGGGTTTTATTTATAATAATTGGTACTTTGCCATTTGTACGCTGGTTAAAATGTAAAGTAAGTAAACGCCACTGGCGGGTTTGTGTGGTAGAACAAATAACCGCAGTGGCAAATAATCAAATAACGGCACCCGAAATGTTGCATCAGCCAACTATGCTAGTGAGTTTTCGTTTTGATGGGCAGGTGCACAGTGTATTAGTGGAATATCGCGAAAAAATGTTTACTCGTTTTAAACAAGGTAAAGCCTGCACACTGTTAGTTGACAAAAATAACCCGCAGCAGGTTTATAATAATGCAATACTTTGGCAAAGCTACGGATTAGTATGGTTATTAGCCGGTATTAGTTTATGCGCTTTTAGTTATTTTAGTTTGATTTAAACCCCCTTCGTTATTCCTTAATGGCGCTGAAGTACAGCGCTTTTGAGGGGGCTTCCATGCGTTTTATTATTCTGTTTACCCTTCTTTTATTTCATCCTAACACTCGTTTACAGTTACCAGGTTAATTTTACAGTTGCGCAGATGATCAAAAAACTCGCCATGCGTTAAATTACTTCATGATTGTTTTTTATACTGAAGTGTAAACTTATGGGTTGTTTGTTGCCGAAGTGTTTTGTTTGTTTGACTTGTTGTTAATCAATGACTTGTGTTTATACTAAAGTCTTATACTATCGCTGTTTGCTATATTGAATAACCCCCAGTGGTTGGATAAAATCTTTTTCAAATTGGTTATTACTGATCACAGCTCACTTACTACGAGTTATCGTAGCTGATCATTATTAGCGCCAAAATAGTTAGCTTAAAGTTAACAGCTATATGCCTTTAATTTTTTACTGACACAAAATTAACTAAAAACTCTACCTTTAAAAGTAACTCACTTAGTATTTGTAGTTAGCAACCAGCACTGCTTAGCTAAATTATTACGGCTGCATTTAATTAAATGGCGCTGCAAATGCATTTAATGTAACCCCACAACGACTATGGTAAACATGAAATATAACAAACGAATTAAGTCCTCTTTATCACTACTTTCAATATTATGCGCTGCTACAATGAGTGTTCACGCAGCAGAGCGCCCCGCTGGTTTATCGGATGAGGATATTGCATACGTTAAACAGTTAATTAATAATGAAATGCAAGCGCAGGATGACGCTAAAGCGAAGCAAGAGTTAGATAATGGGTTTGAATTTAATGGGTATTTTCGCTCAGGTACAAATACCATTATAGGGAGTGGCAGTAAAAATAATGGCTCTTGTTATTCACTTAACTACCCTAAAAATGATGGGGTTTATTATCGCTTAGGTAACGAATGTAGAGACTACAGCGAGTTTCAGCTGACTAAAAAACAGCAGCTAAATGGGGTTAATTTTAAAGCCGTATTTATGATGGACTTTGCCGGGGATTCAAGAGATCCAACCGCAACGGAGGAGTGGTCTAGACGCTCAAGGCAGCTTTATGTAGAAACTGATAACTTACTCGACAATGGTACGCTATGGATTGGTCGCAGATATTATTACGATAAGGCTGTTGGTAGCGTGCATATATTTGATTACAAACATATGCAAAGCTCGGGTAACGGCGTGGGTGTATCTGACATTACGGTAAATGAAACCGATAAGCTGCATCTTGCTGCAATCACTTATGGTGGCGAGGGCGAACTTACAGGTAACAAAGCCACTGCTGATACTAATTACCAAAACTTTATGGCCGACGTACGCTATGAAATGGACGTAGGCGATGCGGGTAAAGTGGTATTTGCACTGCAAAACTTATTTGTAAATGATGCAATTGATGAAGCTGGGCTTACCGATGGCAGAACATTTACAGTGCAATGGCAAAAGCAGTTAGGCAATGTTGATCAAAAAACAGTGATTCAATATGGTACAGGCGCTATGGCACAAAACCCAGGCGCTGCCGGTACTGATGGCGGAAGCTTTGATTATGCGGCAGATAGCAGCTCAAGTGGCTTTCGCATTTTTAACAATGGCTTAGTTGATATTACCGAAAAATTTAAACTTGATTACATGGTAATGTACGAAAAATCATCTGATTACCACACCCTAAAAAGTGTTGGTGTGCGCCCGCATTATTCAATATCGCCACATTGGAGTGTGCTTGGTGAAGTGGGTTATAACGCTTATCAAACCAAAACAAACGGCATTGAAAATGATGAGCAAACACTCATGAAATATGCGCTTGCATTACAGGCAACAGCCGACTCTACCGAATATTGGTCGCGTCCATCGTTACGCTTTTATCTAAGCAACTTTGATTGGAACAAGGCTGCTGGGCAAGAGTCTGGGTTAAGTGTTGCAGGCAAAGAGGGCGACGAAAGTGCCTTAGTTGCAGGCGCTCAGGTTGAAATTTGGTTTTAATACGCAGTATTAATGTGCCATAAAAAATATACAATAAAATAAGTTTCGTAGGCGCATTTAGTGCCTACGAAACGTCAATTAACCTCGCTACAAAATTAATTTAAGCCATCACTTAATGGTTTTTCTTGGCAATGTTTGCTGGTGGTACGCCATAGGCGTGTTTAAATAACCGGCTAAAGTGGCTAGGGCAATTAAAACCCAGCTCATAACATGCTTGGCTAACCGTGCGGCCCTGTAACAATTTACTATAGGCTTTTTTAAGCCTAAGTTGCTGCTGCCACAGTGCTGGGCTAGTACCAAGCGCCAACTTAAATTGTTGATAAAACTTGCTGCGACTCATGCAGGCAATTTTACACAGCGGATTATTACCGTATCTTAGTCATAAATCGCGACTTATATTTTTGCAAATATAAGGGGACAAATTGACCCATTCCACGATTGATCAGTATCGAGAGTAAGATCAACGAACAGCCAATAATTTTGTATAAAGACATAGTTTCTGCGAACCATATAATACTGATTATAAAGACCCATATAGGCTCAAGTATCATGATTACAGCGGCATTAGCAGCACTAGCACCTTTTTGGCCTTTGGTTTGGATGGCATAGCGTAAACTCGTGGCAACTATTATGCTTAGGCCAACCCATCTCCAAGTAGAGCTGGGGATCACGTCAGGCCATACTTCAAAATAAGCCGATATTACTAGTCCAATAATTCCGATAGAGCAAAGCTGAATACAAGTTAACAACAACACTGGAACACGCTGGGCATATCGGCTATTCAAGTTAAAATGTATGGCTAGCATTATTGCCGCTAACAAAAACCATAGTTGAGTACTTGATTGGTTCCATTCACCCAAGGCTGATAATAATACCAAGCCAATGATAGCAAAAGGCAGGGAGTACCAAAACGCCGTTGTAGGTTTATCAGTAAAGAGCAGCCAGGCGAACAGAGGAACAAAAAGTTGTGACAAGGTCATAATAAATGCCCCTTCACCTAAGGTTTCGCTAATAGATACAGCATAAATCCATAACAATAAAGCACAGCCTAATACACTTCCTACAGAAAAGGCTTTGAGAAGTACAATCGGTCGAATTAGGCATAAGTCACGATAACAAAAGGGCAATAAGCATAAAGCGGCTAATAAAAATCTTATACCAATAAAGCCAAAAGCGGGTAAGTGTTGAATTGCTTCTTTGGAAAAAATCCAGCCTGATGCCGCTATTATGGTTGCTGTGACTAATAGTAGCTCTGCATGTCGATGTTGTTTAGGTAACTGCATTTAAGTGTGTATCCTAATCTCATATTAACCATTCAGCAATACCATTGTTAACGAGTTTCAAGCCGAATAAGAACAGGTAACATAATCTATAAATCATATGTTGATTTACATTCTGCAATAATAATACGCCAAGCTTAACCCCAATAGGTGCCAGTGGCATTTAAAATAGAGCAGTCAATAAGTTAGTTTAATCAAAGTTACCAAGTGCTATTTAAGGAATTAATTTGAAAAAATTAATAAAGCCAAACAACAGTGCCATAGTGGCGATTAAAGTTATTTTATCAAGGCTTTTAGGTAATAGATAAATGCTAATGGATCCACTGCCTGCATGGTCGTACTAGAAAAGCCACCAAAAAGACTCCAAAACCAAGTACATTCTACAATTGTTTTATTACGGATTTTCAATAGGTATTGAAGGCAGAATAATATAGATGAACTGCCAATCAATAAGTTTAAACCGATGCTGGAAATCATACTCAAGCTTACTCCTGTAATAAAAACACCCACAAGCGCCCAAGGTAACATTAACTTGAGTAGGGTATAATCAGCACATTCGATAATGTAACTTGATTGCAAAAATATCCATAACGCACAAAATAGGCAGTAAAATAGTTGCTGCTTGCATAGGTGAAATAGCTAACGCCATCATTGGCACTGCAATAACACCTAATGCACCGCCTAGCCCCCCTTTACCAATGCCAAATATTAATATTGCTGGAACAGCAGTTAGATAAAACCAGGGATCAGTTACCAACATTATTGAATAAGCCTTAACAAGAGAATAGTCGTCCTTGACTAAACTTTACTCTACACACTTGATTCACTCTGAGGATTATATATCGCTGTAAGAGGATTGAAATGATGTATAAAAAGTAAACCTAAGTATCTATTAACTCAATAGTACGGGTTTCCCACTAGAAAGTGACTCCTGAGCGGCATCGGCCATTATTTGTGCCTTCATTCCATCAGTAAAGGATGGACTGGTTGCCGTTTTATTAATGAGTGATGTGATAAAGCTATTAAGTTGAGAGCGATAAGCGTATTCATATCGCTCGATAAAGAATGGGTTAAGTATGCTAAGACTATCAGTGTTACTGGCAGTTGATTTGCTGACAGAGTTTGGGCGAGGATTATTTGATTGTAATAATCCCTCACTACCAAATGCTTCAATTCGTTGATCATAGCCATATACGCAGCGCCTAGAGCCATTGATGTGACAAAGTTTACCAGATTGAGTTTTAATCGTGATCATCACACTGTCAACGTCGCCAATATCAGCTAAATCAGGCGCAATTAGCGTGCTGCCAATAGCGTAAACTTCAGCGGCTTCTTCCCCTGTTATGAAGCGAAACATATCAAAATCATGAATGATCATATCACGGAAAATTCCACCTGAGTGCTTTAAGTACTTCGTTGGCGCAATATCAGGATCTCTACTGGTGATTATTAATTGTTGTAGCTGACCAATACCGCCATTACTTAGCTGTTGTTTTAATTCAGAGTGGGTTGGATCAAAACGACGATTAAAGCCAATTTGAATCGGCACTTGGCAATCTTTTATTTGCTCCCAGCATTGCCGCACGTGCTCCGTACTGAGATCAATCGGCTTTTCACATAAAATAGCTTTACCTGCTAAAGCACCTTTAATAATGAACTCAACATGTGTATCAGTTGAGGTTGCAATCAGTAATGCATCAATACTATCGTCATTGAGAATTTGCTCAACAGATTCAACGGCGCAAGCATCATATTTAGTAGCTAATTCGATCGCAGCTGGCTGATATGTATCATAAACATAGCACAATCTCGCCTGAGGAGAGCTGGCTATTAGCGAAGCATGCATACTGCCAATACGACCTGCACCCAATAAAGCAAAATTAATCATATTTATCTCCCTCTTATTTATTGAGAATCCATTCGTGTGCTGGATCATTTTTAAATATCCATTCTCGAGTAGGTCCTGCCATTACATTTAAGTAATACAATTCATACCCATGCGGACTGCCAACTGGGTGATAGCCTTCGGGCACCATTACCACCGAATTGTGTTCCACCGAAATAGTTTCATCTATTTTACGATCGTCAGTATAAACACGTTGGAAGGCAAAGCCCTGCTGAGGATTTAACTTATGGTAATACGTTTCTTCTAATGAACTTTCTTGTGGTAGGTTATCAGAGTCATGTTTATGCGGCGGATAGCTTGACCAATTACCATCAGGAGTTATCACTTCAACAACTAACAGCTTCTCAGCTTCCAAATTAGCGAATAAGATATTACAAACATGACGTTGATTTGTTCCATTGCCGCGAGTTTCATAACTACAGTCTTGTGGCTTAATCAATCGAGTTGGGTACTTTCCTACCGCAGGAGCTTTACATATTGCGACTTCTAATTCGGTATTTGCAGTGACTATTAATGTATCTTTAGGTGGAGTATAAACACTATATGGCGCTTTTTTTTCAAATACAGACATTCGTTCGCCAATATTAGTCCATGACTCATTATCCGTCTTAACATCGGCAAAGCCGCTTACGATCACCATGCATGTTTCATTGTCTGTACTACTAAACACTTTTTTTTCACCTGCAGCTAACTTGTGAACTTCAAAACTAACATATTTCCAATTAGCTGATTGTGGCGATATTTTTTGGATACAGCCAGAATCATCGCTATAATTTGGGCGACTGTGTAAATAAGACATTATATATCCTTTAGCCCCCAGATATTAATCCGGGTTCAGTTGAATTTGTTATATTTAATTGATGAGCTAACATAATAGAAAGAGCCTGTACCAGACACATTGTCGATGTTAATGAGCGAAATGAATGGATTTCCGCTTCTTTAACTATAAAGCAAACAGTTGCTTTATTGGCTAATGGGCTCAATGGGCTATCGGTAAACACAATAATAGGGTTACCATTTGCAATAGCATAATCAACAGATTGTTGCGTTTCATCCGCATATGGAAAGAAAGTAATTACGATAAGTGCATCATTATTTTTTATTAACTTAGCTTGTTCATGATGCATACCACCTATGCCATCAAGTAAAAAACAGCGTAAATTAATGTGATTAAAGAGGTAAGCTAAATAACTTGCTACCGGAAATGCGCGACGGACTGCCATCACATGAATCGAATCAGCCTGAATTAAAATATCTCTAGCACGATCTAAGTCACTTTGCTTAACACTGCTCTTTAGATTGGCCAGTGCATTGCTATTAGCTTGACTAAATTGCTCCAATAGTCTTATCCCCGCATTAGCATCTTCAAGGCTGGTATCGTCTTTAATTAACTTAATTCTTTCTTCATAATTAGGTGACTCTTGCAGTAACTTATTTTGAAAAAGCTTCTGCATATCACTAAAGCCACTAAAACCAAAAGCATGAGCAAACCGAATTAAGGTAGAAGGATGAACATTAGCATCATTAGCAATTATTGCGACAGTACCAAATGCTATTTCATTTGGGCTGTCTAATACGTATTTAGCAACCAGTTGCAATCGTTTACTTAAAACACTAAATTTTTCGGCTATTTCAACGTTTAATTCATCCAGTGCTAGTGCACTTTTATCACTTGTCATGTTTATATTCACCTTAGACTGAATTTTTAGCATATTGTATCAATAAATAGAATGAAAATTCTAAAAATACAATGCTTTTGGTTATATTACTTTGGTTTTAATTTCTAACGTACTGTCCCTGTTAGTTTTTCAACCAAAGCTAAATTATCAGCGGTAATATAACCTGGACCTGAGTTAATATTATTACTTTGGATAATTCCATAACGATTATAAAGGGTTAAAATGACTACAGGCATATATCCTTGTAGATAAGGCTGTTGATCTATTGCGAATGCGATAGTGCCATTTTTAATTGCATTTGCAATATCTTCACTTAAATCAAACGTACTAAAATGTACCTTCCCATTTAGTTTCATCTTATCAAGTGCGCGGATCGTAGGATGAGCTGAAGTAGGACCTACGGCGAGTATTGCATCAGTATCTGGGTTACTACGCATATACGCTCGAACTTTCATTTCTATACCAGATGGATCTTGCTGTGAATCAATCATACTGGAGGTTAAATCAACTCCGATCGCATCAGCATAACCCTTACAGCGTTCTACAGATGCAGGGTTGGTAATATAATGATTTACACATAAAAAGCTGGTAACTCCTGCTTTTTGAGCTTTTTTACCTGCACCAAACCCAGCCTCATATTCAGGCTGGCCAATATGCATAAGAGCATTGAGTTTTAAACTTTGTTCTGCTGTACCAGAGTTAATAGTGATAATAGGTATCCCTTTTCTAGTGGCTTTTTCAAGTGGACCACTTAAAACATCAAAGTCTGCAATTGAGACGATAATACCGTCAGGATTAGTCGCAATTGATTGTTCAACAATACGCGCCATATCAGCTAAGTCGCCAGTTGATGGATTACGGTAATCAACACGAACCCCCATAGTATCAGCCGATTCTTTAACTGCGTTCTTCACTGTATTCCACCAAGAATCAGAATCAGGTGCATGACTTATCATCACGAAATGTTCATCAGCCGCATGTGCGGAGAGTGAGGTCATCATTGGGCCGCTTATAGCGATAGTTGCTAGTAAAACTGTAGAGGTCTTTTTAATCATTGTAATCATTGCTTACTCCATCCTATCTAAGTATCAAAACTTTCAAGTAGTTTGATTGAGTTAAATTAAAAAATTAAAATTTCATTTGTTTAATATTGGAATTTAAATTCCATAAGTAGAAGGCCACAATTACAACTCATTGTCAAATAGATTGTTTTTTATTTACAAAAAGCACATTAAAGTCATTTTTTTTACAAAAACATTCCTTTCTAACTTACTTAATTAGCTAAATTTGATTTAATTATAAATATTTATATTTGAATAATTAAACAAGATATGTTTTTAAATGACTGAATTTAATCGTTATTTAACTAAGTGGTACAGGGTGTAATATATAAATTTAGGAAATCAAATTAAATTATTCGTTTCAATAGTTGATTATGTGGAATTTTTATTCTAGATTGAGGGCGGTTCAATCTAGATACTTCGTAAAGAAGACCTAAAAATAACCCCAGCTATCTGTATCATCGCTACAGATAAAGATAATAAAGATAAACAAAAAAGAGGTTGTATATGGCTACAGTCAGCACCGTTAGTGCATCAAAGAAAGCATCCCAAACTGACGAGCGGGTCAGAGAAATATCTAAAATAAAAAGCTTATTACACCGTCCAGATTTTGGCGCAATGTCCGGGGTTATACTGGTATTTATTTTCTTTGGTATCTTCGCAGGAGACTCAGGCATGTTTGCTGCGGATGGTATTATGAACTGGACAACGGTTTCCGCCCAGTTAGGAATATTAGCAATTGGCGCCTGTCTTCTGATGATTGCGGGTGAATTTGACTTATCAATGGGTTCGATGATTGGTTTTGCGGGTATGGTTATTTCTATTCCCGCATTGTACTGGGGCTGGCCTGTCTGGAGCAGTATCATGTTTGCCTTTGCATTATCAATGGGCATAGGCTGGTTTATTGGTTACGTTGTTGTTCGCACCGGTCTTCCTTCTTTTATCGTCTCGTTAGCCTTTTTGTTTATTTTACGTGGCTTAACTATTGCGCTATCTATCTTGTTTACTAATAAAACAATTGTGAGTGGCGTGGACCAAGTCTCTCAAAATGACTGGTTGGCTCCACTTTTTGGTGGCGAATTTGGAACGAGTATATTTACTTGGCTTGCTTCTATTGGATTACTAGATACTTATAGCGATGGCTCCCCTCTGGTTACCGGTATACCAATGATCGTAGTGTGGTGTGTATTGCTAGCAATTGCTTCAAGCTGGGTATTGTTTCGTACTAGCTTTGGTAACTGGATATTTGCTTCAGGGGGGGACTCTAAAGCGGCAAAAAATGTCGGGGTTCCTACTGATAGAGTAAAAATAATCTTGTTCATGTTTACTGCATTTTGCGCCACGCTTTATGCTGCATGTCAAGTGCTAGAGTTCGGTTCAGCAGCAGCAGACCGTGGCTTGCTGAAAGAGTTTGAGGCAATTATTGCTGTTGTAATAGGGGGAGCACTATTAACTGGTGGTTATGGATCAATTCTTGGCGCTTTATTTGGAGCCTTAATCTTTGGTGTTGTGCAAATGGGGATATTCTTCTCTGGTATTAGCTCAGATTGGTTCCGTGTTTTTTTAGGCGCCATGTTACTTATCGCAGTGCTATTTAATAACTTTATTCGTAAACAAATCACCAAAGCTAACTAATTAAGGAAAGATAATGAGCGAATTTATTATAGAACTTAAAAATGTCAGCCGTTATTTTGGCTCGGTAATCGCATTAAAAGACATAAATATGCAAGTGAAGTTAGGTGAGGTTCATTGTTTGTTAGGAGATAACGGCGCAGGTAAATCAACTTTAATTAAGATGTTAGCTGGTGTTCATAAACCTAGTGAAGGTGAATTCATATATGAAGGTGTATCTACAACACTCCCATCACCAAGAAAAGCCCTAGACTTGGGGATCGCAACAGTATACCAAGATCTAGCCTTAGTGTCTTTAATGAGTGTGACCCGCAACTTTTTTATGGGTCGAGAGCTGACTAAAAAGTGGGGGCCTTTCAGCTATTTTGATACCGAAAAAGCCAATAAGATAGCCGTTGATGGGCTAGCCGAAATGGGAATTTGTGTACGTAACCCAGAACAAGCTATTGGCACTATGTCAGGCGGTGAAAAACAATGCTTAGCGATTGCACGTGCTATTCATTTTGGTGCCAAAGTATTAATTCTTGATGAACCTACCGCTGCACTGGGTGTTAAACAGTCAGCGAATGTACTTAAAGTTGTCGCTAAAGCTAAAGCACGTGGCTTAGCGGTAATTTTAATCACGCACAATGTTCACCATGCATATCCTGTTGCAGATCGGTTTACTCTACTAAATCGAGGTCAAAGTCTCGGTACTTTCCTTAAGAAAGATGTTTCACGAGAAGAAGTGTTAGAAATGATGGCAGGTGGTCAAGAACTTGCTGATTTAGAATCAGAATTAGCAGAATTTGAGAGAGCTGATAAAGCTGAAAGTGAAGGCGGAAGTCACTCACTTGATGCAGGACAAGCCGCAGAAATCTCTATTAAAAGCGCAGTAACTGCATGAAAGAGAATAATATGAAAACAATTAAAGTTGGGTTAATTGGTACAGGATACATGGGAAAGGCCCATGCTATAGCCCTTCGCTCTGTACCCGCAGTGTTTCCTTTAAGTGCTAGGGTTGAATGTGAAATGTTAGCGGAAGTAAATAGCCAACTAGCAGCTGAAAAAGCGCTCGAATTCGGTTTTAACCGCTCGACAGGAGACTGGCGAGAGCTGGTAAATGACCCTGATATAGATGTTGTTGACATTTGTTCGCCTAATTATCTACACAAAGAAATGGCATTGGCTGCAATTGCTGCTGGCAAACATGTTTACTCTGAAAAACCGTTAGCACTCAATGCAAGTGATGCGCTTGAGATGACTTTAGCTGCTGAAAAAGCTGGGGTTAAAACACTAGTTGGTTTTAACTATGCTAAGAACCCAGCTAGCCAATTAGCTAAAGAGATTATCGCTAATGGTGAAATTGGCGAAATTGTTCACTTTCGTGGTACCCACAATGAAGATTATCTTGCCGACCCTCAAGCACCGTTTAGTTGGCGTCTTAAACGAGAATACTCTGGCTCGGGTACCTTAGGTGATATGGGCTCTCATATTATAAATATGGCACAGTATTTAGTGGGCGATATTTCTGCGGTAAACGGTGACTTACAAACTGTGATCACTAAACGTCCTATCCTGGGGAAACCTGGAGAATTCGGCATCGTTGAGAACGAAGATCAAGCGCATGCAATGATTCGTTTTGCCAATGGTGCTATCGGAACGATTGAGAGCAGTCGTATAGCTTGCGGTCGAAAAATGGGGTTAACTTACGTAGTAACGGGGACTAAAGGAACGATCATCTTCGATCAAGAGCGTTTGGCCGAACTGAAACTGTTTATTCGTGGAGAAAATACCGCTCGAGAAGGGTTTAAAACTATTTTAATTGGCCCAGAGCACCCAGATTATAAGCATTTTTGTATCTCCGCGGGACATGGCTTAGGTTATAACGATCAAAAAATAGTGGAAGTTCGCGACCTTATCCAAGGAATCGCCAATGATACTAAAATATGGCCTGATTTCAGGGCCGCGTATGAAGTTAACTTAGTTGTTGATTCTATTGAAGAGTCACATAATCTTGGCCAATGGATCAATATTAAAGCCAGCTCTTAATTCAATAAGCGAATGGAAATCTCGCCAATTTTTATCGGAGTTAAACGATAATGAATAAAAACTATAAATTTGATGTAATTTGTTTAGGCCGTGCAGCAGTAGATCTTTACGGTGAGCAAATTGGCAGCCGTTTAGAAGACGTTTCATCTTTTAGCAAATCTTTGGGAGGGTCGTCAGGCAATATAGCTTTTGGGACTGCTCGCTTAGGCTTAAAATCATCGATGCTAACCCGTGTAGGTGATGAACATATGGGGCGTTTTGTCCGCGAAGAATTACAACGGGTAGGCTGTGATGTTAGTCATGTTGTAACAGATCCGGAACGCCTAACAGGGTTAGTACTATTATCAATTAAAGACAACGACAGTTTTCCGTTATTGTTTTACCGTAATGACTGTGCCGATATGGCAGTAGATAGTAATGATTTCGATGCCGAGTATATTGCATCAAGCAAGTCATTACTTATTACTGGTACGCATTTTTCAACGGAACAAACAAAGGCGACCAGTCTTAAAGCTATTGAGTATGCTCGGGCTGCTGGTACTAAAGTGATTTTAGATATTGATTATCGACCTGTGTTATGGGGATTAACAGGATTAGGCGAGGGAGAAAACCGTTTTGTTTCTGATGAGACAGTGACTAATCATTTACTTTCTATTTTACCTCTTTGTGACTTAATTGTTGGTACTGAGGAAGAAATTCACATTGCAGCAGGTTGCACCGACACTATTGAGTGTTTACATAGAATTAGAGGAATTAGCCAAGCTGAAATTGTTGTAAAACGCGGTGCGCTGGGCTGTTCTGTTTTTGATAGTGCGATCCCTGCTACTTTAGATGAAGGGCATACTACTTATGGTGTCGAAGTTGATGTGCTAAACGTATTGGGAGCGGGTGATGCATTTTTAAGTGGTTTTTTACGAGGTTGGTTACGTAATGAGAGCTACGAAAAGTGTTGTACTTACGCTAATGCTTGTGGTGCGTTGGTTGTATCCCGACATGGGTGCGCACCAGCAATCCCATCAGCGGAAGAGTTAGACAACTATTTGGCAAGACAACATGCTATAGCGCGTCCAGATCTAGACCCAGAACTAAATCACTTACATCGAGTAACTACTCGCGTACCTACAGACTGGAACGAACTGTGTATATTAGCATTTGATCACCGTAAGCAATTTTATGATATGGCTCGTGCACTTAATGCGGATCCAGCGCGAATTTCTAAATTAAAAAAATTGCTAGTTGAAGCAACAATTGCTGGCTCTCAAACTGAAGGGTTTAATTATCAAGCAGGTGTTTTAATTGATGACACATATGGACAAGATGCGCTAAACCAAGTAACAGGACGTAATTGGTGGATAGGGCGTCCAGTTGAGCTTCCTAGCTCTCGCCCCATTGAGCTAGAAGGTGGTCGGTCAATTGCTTCTCGACTTAAAAGTTGGCCGAAAGAGCATATAGTAAAATGCCTTGTTTTCTTCCATCCAAATGATGAAATCAACCTACGTTTAGCTCAAGAACGGCAAGTTGTTGAGTTATACAAAGCCTGCTGTTTAAGCGGTCACGAGCTACTAATTGAAATTATCCCACCAGTAGATATGGATAAAGATAACTTAACTGTTTTAAGAGCAATGCAACGCTTTTTTAATCTTGGCGTGCAACCAGATTGGTGGAAACTTCCTGCCCCGACCACTTCAGAGTGGCAGGATATTTCGACGTTACTAAAGCAACGCTCTCCACACTGCAGAGGAGTCATATTATTAGGGTTAGATGCACCATTAAGTGAATTAGAAAATGCATTTAAAGCCAGTGCTAATTTTGATATCTGTAAAGGTTTTGCTGTGGGTCGCTCTATCTTCACTGCGCCTAGTAAATTGTGGCTTACAGGAGATATTGACGACAATGAGTTTATTTCTCAAGTAAAAGATAATTATTTACGACTTGTTAACGCTTGGCGTAATAGGAAATTGTAAGGAGCTAAAGATGAAAACAATACGTTTGACAGCTGCTCAAGCATTAATTAAATATTTGCAGCAACAATATCTAATATCAGAAACTACCGATGGCCAGCCGGAAGCTATTTTTACAGGCGCCTTTGCTATTTTTGGCCACGGGAATGTTGCAGGTATAGGTGAAGCGCTCTATCAGGAACGTAATACATTTCCAACATATCGCGCTCATAATGAACAAGGCATGGCGCATGCAGCTATCGCTTTTGCTAAACAGCATAACCGTAGAAAAATGATGATGTGTACTACATCTATTGGGCCAGGCGCGACAAATATGGTCACAGCAGCAGGGCTGGCACATGTTAACCGTCTACCTATATTATTTGTACCTGGCGATACATTTGCTAATCGAGTACCTGATCCAGTATTACAACAAGTGGAATGTTTTAGTGACCCAACGATTTCGGTTAATGATTGTTTTAAACCGGTCAGCCGTTACTTCGATCGTATTAATCGTCCTGAGCAGCTAATCAATAGCTTACCTGTAGTTATGCAGACTTTGCTCGACCCAGTTAATTGTGGCCCCGTCACATTAGCTATACCACAAGATGTGCAAACAATGGCGTTTGATTACCCAGCGAAGATGTTTGAAAAGCGGATTCACCGTATTCGTAGACCTGGCATTGAAAACAGTGAACTAGAGCAAGTGATTGCGCTGCTGCGAAAGTCGTCTAAACCTTTGATCATTGCCGGTGGCGGTGTTCATTACTCTTTAGCGACCGAGACACTGGCACAGTTTGCAGATGCTCATAAAATTCCTGTTGCTGAAACCCAGGCGGGTAAAGGTAGTCTTAATTGGCAACATCCTTATGCAGTAGGTGGTATAGGTGTTACGGGCAGTAAATCTGCAAATAGTCTAGCGCGTCAAGCCGATTTAATTATTGCAATAGGCTCAAGGTTACAAGATTTCACCACTGAGTCACGCACGCTTTTTGAGGGGGGGAATACTAAGTTAGTTCAGATAAACGTCGGTCAATTCGATGCGAACAAACACGATGCTATACCGCTCCAAGCCGATGCAAAAATCGCATTGCAACATCTAACAAGTAATCTATCTGATTGGCAATCATCTCCAGCGTGGGGCGAGGAAGTTAACAGCGTTAATGAACAATGGCGGGAAGTTTATCAGCAAGTAACAGCTGATACAGATGCAAAGTTACCAAGTGACGCTCAGGTCTTAGGTGCAGTAAAACGTCAATCTGATCCTCGGGATGTAGTGGTATGCGCTGCTGGAGGTTTACCGGGTGATTTACATAAGCTTTGGCGTTGTGATGATAACAAAAGTTATCACGTAGAATATGGCTTTTCTTGTATGGGTTATGAAATTGCAGGAGGCCTTGGTGTAAAAATGGCCAGTCCAGATCGTGATGTGTTTGTAGTGGTCGGAGATGGCTCTTACATGATGATGAATTCAGAACTGGCAACCTCGGTAATGATGGGACAAAAAATCATTGTTATTGTGTTAGATAATCGAGGATATGGCTGTATTAATCGTTTACAAATGGCTACCGGTAATGAACCTTTTAATAACTTATTAGAGGATTGTCATAGTATTGATCAAGGTGCTCCGAAGCTAGATTTTGCTGCGCATGCAATAGCTATGGGAGCCCAAGCAGAATCGGTGTCTTCAATCGCAGCATTAGAACAAGCAATACAAAGGGCTAAACAGGCTGAACGCAGTTATTTAATTGCTATTGATACGGATCCCTATGTGACCACCTGCAATGGAAATTCGTGGTGGGATGTTGCTATTCCTGAAGTGTCTGTTAGCGAAAAAGTTAACCTTGCGCAACAGAGCTATCAACAGAATAAAAACAAACAACCGTATTAATTGTCGGAAAATATTTATTACCCCCTTTATTTGGATATAAAACTATGACTATAAAAGTAGGAATAAACCCTCTGACCTGGACAAATGATGACTTACCATCTCTAGGTGCAGACACCTCTTTAGAACAATGCCTTAGTGAAGGTAAAAAAGCGGGTTATGCGGGCTTTGAACTTGGCAACAAGTTTCCACGTCAAAGTGAACAGCTAAATAGTGTATTAGCTGAGCATGATTTAAAGCTTGTCTCTGGCTGGTTTAGCGGTCAACTGTTATCACGTAGTGCGGAAGAAGAAATTATTGCGATTGAAGATCATTTGCAATTGCTGAAAAAGGGCGGTTCGAACGTGATGGTTTATTGCGAAGTAACAGGCGCGATCCATGGTAAACAAGCAATCCCATTATCACATAGACCAACTATGCAAGCTGCTGAGTGGGAACAGTTTGGTAAGCAACTAACTCAAGTTGCTGATTACTGCTTAAGTCAGGGAGTGCGGTTAGCTTACCACCACCACATGGGAACCGTTGTTGAAACAAGTGATGATATTGACTTGTTGATGCAGCATACAGGAGATTCTCTCGGTTTGTTACTTGATAGTGGCCATATTACTTACGCAAATGGTGATCCATTAGCCGTAGTAGTCAAGCATGGTAAGCGAATTGTTCATGTCCACACCAAAGACGTCAGGCTTGACGTTTTAAAAGATGCAAAAAATCGTAATCTTAGTTTTTTAGATGCTGTACTGAATGGTGTATTTACCGTTCCGGGTGATGGTGATATTGATTATACAGCAATATTTACCGCACTTAGAGAGCTAAATTATCAAGGTTGGCTTGTAGTTGAGGCTGAGCAAGATCCTGCGATTGCCGATCCATTGACCTATGCAACTCTAGGTTTTAATAATATTCAAGACTTTGCACGTAAAGCAAATTTAAAATTAGCATAAAAGGATTCATAAAATGAAAATTGTAGGTAATTACATTAATGGTGAAAGCGTTGCAAGTGCAAGTACTCGAACAGCTCCAGTATTCAACCCAGCAACAGGTGAGCAAACAAAGTTAGTGTCACTAGCAACGGTAAGCGAAACTGAAGCGGCAATTAGTATAGCTGAACAAGCTTTTCATGAGTGGAGTCGTGTTTCACCGCTAAACCGTGCACGCGTTATGTTTCGTTTTAAAGCGTTATTAGAACAAAATATTGATCAATTAGCTGAAATGATCACCCTTGAACACGGTAAAGTATTATCTGATGCTAAAGGTGAACTCACGCGGGGCATGGAAGTTGTTGAATTTGCATGCGGTATACCACACTTATTAAAGGGCGAGCATTCTCTTAATGTTGGTCGTGGTGTTGATAGTTTTTCACTGATGCAACCAGTAGGTGTTTGCGCAGGTATTTCACCTTTTAACTTTCCAGTAATGGTCCCTATGTGGATGTTTCCAATAGCCCTAGCGTGTGGCAATACTTTTGTAATGAAGCCATCTGAAAAAGATCCGAGCGTTATTATGCGAGTAGCCGAGCTTTTAAAAGAAGCTGGTTTACCAAATGGTGTTTTTAACATTATTAATGGCGATAAAGAGGCTGTTGATGTGTTATTGAACGATAGCCGTGTACAAGCGGTTAGTTTTGTAGGCTCAACACCGATTGCTGAATATATCTATGCGACAGGTAGTAAAAATGGCAAACGTGTTCAAGCTCTAGGTGGTGCTAAAAATCATATGATCATGATGCCAGATGCCGAAGTTGATCAAGTAACGTCAGCATTAATGGGGGCTGCATTTGGTTCGGCTGGCGAACGTTGTATGGCAATTTCAGTCGCCGTTTGTGTTGGTGATGAAACCGCTGACCGACTAATAGATAAGTTGCAGCAAGAAATAGCGGATATGCGTGTGGGACCCGGATCAGGTCTGGCCGAGGAAGCCCATATGGGGCCATTAATAAGTAAAGTTCATGCTGAAAAGGTAACTGGCTATATTAATTCAGGGGTTGAAGAAGGTGCAAAACTCGTCGTTGACGGACGTGGTTTTAAGGTCGATAAACATGAGTTGGGTTACTTTATTGGCCCAACGTTATTTGATGATGTTAAACCTGGTATGCGGATTTATAAAGAAGAAATTTTTGGGCCCGTACTAGCTGTTGTTCGTGTCGGTTCATATCAAGAAGCCATAGAACTAATTAATTCGCATGAATATGGGAATGGAACCACCATATTTACTAGTGATGGCGATAGTGCTCGACAGTTTTGTGAGCAAGTTCAGGTTGGTATGGTTGGTGTGAACATTCCAATCCCAGTGCCTATGGCGTTCCATAGTTTTGGTGGTTGGAAGCGATCAGTATTCGGTCCATTAAATATGCATGGTAACGATGGTGTGCGCTTCTATACTAAGATGAAAACAGTCACTGCCAGATGGCCTAAAGGGCAGCAAACAACGAATTCTTTCTCGATGCCTACTATGAAATAGTATTTGTTACTTTAGGTTTCTATCCATTTGACAAATGGATAGAAACCTTCACTTTAAGCGTTATACCATAAGTACGTTACCATAGATGATTTATTATATATTCAATGAGTAAGCAACCTGAGGTCTGGATAATAAATCTATTTCCAGTTGCTATTTTTTCGCCTAGTCCTAGGCACCTAATTGCTAAATATCCCTTGGTAATAACGGGTCAAGATTACTTGGCGCTTGCAGTTTCAACAAGGCTATAGAGTATGGTAACGCTATTGTAAGTATTTGAGAACAGCCATGCCTTGTGGTCTATCATAAATAGTTTAATCGCTCGTTCAGCTCGGTTGCTATCCATTTTAAGCCTGCCATCATCAAGATAGTGGCGGAATTTTCAAACTGATTTATCGCGTAGTTAATAGCTTTACCAAGCATCATTTTTTGGGGTATCTTAATGCTTGATCAGCTCTTGATAGATGAGTTTGGCTTTTTGCTGTTTTACGTTGAACTTTTTAATACTATAGATCTTACCTATCAGATTCAACGCCACATCGCTTTGCCAGCTTTTCTTGTTATTGCCTGTAGCCTCGATGAATTTACGGCCTATATGGCAATGCTCATTTACTGCCAATGTGATCAGTTAGAGCGTAGATTGATACTGCAATTTTTCATGACTAAGTGTCATCATATCTCGACAATAATCAATTCAGTTGTTGGAGACTCAGTTCAAATTATTTTATGGTAGCTTTGTCTGGCTTTGTCTGGCTTTGTCTGGCTTTGTCTGGCTATTTGAGCTTGTTTTTTTATAGTCGCTTGTACCACAGAGCAATGCCCGTTTTATCCCAATACACCAGTTTGAGTTTATCTTTTGCTTTGTTGCACAGAAAGAGCGCACCAGCATATGCATCGTGTTTCAACTCATCTTCAACGATGACCATGTGTAGTGATCAATAAGCTTTAGAAAGTCCACGACATCACGGTGTAAGTAAATATTTTTGGGTTCAACAACATCTTCATCAGGCAAGCTCGCGTAATAATTGACTTAGGTGATTTATGGTGTTGCTGCCTGTAAGTTTTTGTTTTTTTGAAATAATTTTATTGTTAGTACTCAGTTATAGCTAAATCGCTAGATGTTTGCTCTTTGATGATGCTACGCCACTGTTCAAGGCTACGGTTTTTCTCATCGTTATCTCTTAATTCAAACGTGGAAACAGCCTAATAGTTTTGACGCTTTACAGGCAGGTGTTCCTTGTTAGACGATTATAGAGCCCTTACAGAAATTAGAATTTATGTTCCACTGTTAATAAAATGAAACATTTAGTTTAAATACATGTTGACAAAACTTCTAAATAGGCTTCTACTTGATGAATCAAGCATTCCAAATTAATTTATTTTGGAATTTAATGTTTAAAATAAAATTAACTTATCTATTAGTAGGAGTAAGCGTGAAATATAATACATTACTAAAGTCCTCTTTATCTTTAATAGCCTTGTTAGCAACAACATTAACAGGTGTTAATGCTGCTGAGCGCCCAACAATATTATCGGATGAAGATATTGCTTATGTTAAAGAATTAATTAGCAGTGAGGTAAATGCCAAGCAAGAAGCCGATAATAGTTTTAGTTTTGGTGGTTATTTTCGAACAGGTACAAACACCGTTATTGGCGGAGGAGCTAAAAACGGTGGTTCTTGTTACTCACTAAATTACCCCAAAAATGATGGTATTTATTATCGTTTAGGTAATGAGTGCCGTGACTATGGAGAACTAAAATTTACTAAAAAGCAGCAATTGAGTGGGGTGAACTTTAAAGCAGTATACATGATAGATGTCGCTGGCGATTCACGTTCGCCTACAGCAACAGAGTCTTGGTCGAAACGTACAAGGGAGCTATATGTTGAGACAGATAACTTGCTTGATAATGGTAACTTATGGATGGGACGGCGCTATTACAGAAGTATTGGCGTAGGTGATGTGCATATGCTTGATTATTTTTATGTGCAAAGCTCTGGTAATGGTGTGGGTGTTTCAGATATAGCTATAAATGACAGCGACAAACTACATATTGCCGTATTAGCTTATGGTGGCGAGGGTGACATTACAGGTGAAAATGGCACCGCAGATAGCAATTATCAAAATATTATGGCCGATATTCGTTATGAAATGGATGTAGGTGATGCAGGAGAAGTTGTATTTACACTGCAAAACTTATTTGTTAACGATGCAATAAATGCAGCCGGTTTAGCCGATGGCCGAACCTATACAGTACAGTGGCAAAAAAAGTTCGGCATTGTTGATCAAAAAACAGCGATTCAGGTTGGTACAGGAGCTATGGCGCGTAATCCTGGCAGCGCTGGTACGGATGGCGGAAGTTTTGATTATGCTGCCAATAGTAGCTCAAAGGGCTTGCGTATTTTCAATACTGGTTTAATTGATATTAGTGAAAAATTTAAAATAAATTATATGGCGATGTACGAAAAATCATCTGATTACCACACCCTAAAAAGTGTTGGTGTGCGCCCGCATTATTCAATATCGCCACATTGGAGTGTGCTTGGTGAAGTGGGTTATAACGCTTATCAAACAAAAACAAACGGCATTGAAAATGATGAGCAAAAATTAATGAAGTACGCCTTAGCATTACAAGCGACTGCAGACTCAACAGATTTTTGGTCTAGACCGTCGTTAAGGTTTTACCTAAGTAACTTTGATTGGAACAATGCAGCTGGTCAAGAGTCTGGCTTAAATGTTGCTGGCAAAGAAGGTGCTGAGAGTGCCTTGGTTGCAGGCGCTCAGGTAGAAGTTTGGTTTTAATTGTTCATTGCTTGTATGTTTTCATCTCGTAGGGTGGCCAGCCTACGAGATTTCTACTGATATAGGGTGAGCAGGTATCGTGGGTTTAACCTTAATATATTTAGTCCTATTCACTATTGCTTTTATCATAAGCCATTTACGGTTAGGCTAAGCGTTTACTGCGCAACGATTCTAGGATTGCAAAGAACTCGATTGCAGGAGTATTCTGCTGAATTGCTAATAATAAGTGTTGTTGCTGGGTTTGAGGTGCAGCTTCATTATAAGGTGGGTCTAGATCTAAATTAGTGGGAAACGAGTAACCATCAGCGGTACATGCCACTACTGCTTTTAGAGCTTCTTCGTCAAGCTGCCCTGTTTGCCATTTATGGCATAGTGTTCCATAAAGGGTCTGACACATAGCTTCTCTATTAATGCTTTCCATTGGTTTACTAAAACTAGATGAGATTTGTAAAAGGTTAGCTGTGCGATGTAGATCAGCTGTTTGATTAGAGCCAGCGGCATGAATTAACGCGGGATTAAAAAATAATAAATCACCCTGCTGCAATGCAAGTTGCACGTATTCTTGTTCAAATAATTTAACTACGTCGGGATCACGCCATGCCAGATAACCTAAATCATATTGGTGAGAAAAGGGGAGTAACTTAGTGGGGCCACTGGCGAGAGGCATATCAGTATGCGCAACTGCGCCTTGTAAGGTAAGAGCACTTGATAATTTGTGGATTGATAGCGGGTAAGATTCACAAATAGCATTACTTTGAAAGCCCAAATGATAATCTCGGTGTGGGTGCTGTGCATTTGCTCCAGGGTGAACGACATTAACTTGCGAGGTCATTTGCCAATAGGGTCCTAACCAAGCGTCTGCAACCCATCCTAATGCTGGGTTTTTATAGTATTCGATAAAATCAGCAGGTGCTTGTAATGCGACTTTTTGTAAGGCATTCCAAATTCGGCCATTCGCTCCAGCAGTGGCGAAGTGATCGCCTCCGGTTTTTTGTTCTCTTTCTTGAATAAGAATAGACTCAAATAATTTATTAAAGCGTGAGAGCAAAGCTGGATCAGAATATGCGCCCTTTATTACTATCACGCCAGGTCCATTATCAGATATGGCTCGGTGTAATTCACTCAGCACATTTATGCGTTCTGTTTGCATGTGATCTGCTAATGATGATGCATTGTAAATAAGCACATTATTTTTGCAATCATGTGCATAAGGGTAATCATTAAGAGCGACGCTTTGCTTACAGAGTTGAAATAGATGTTCATCGTTAACATCTTGTGAACGTAAAAAGTTAGCGGGATTTTGAGACATAGTAGGAACCTATTAATGTTGTTATTGATAGCTAATTGACAGTGAGTCTAACATCGGTGTCAATTTTAATGAGGTTAGTTAACCTCAAGGAAACCTCATTTTAGGATGGTTATGCGTAAATTACGGTATTTCTCAATCAAACAGATCGCTGCCCAGTCAGGTGTCAGTAAGGCAACGGTTGATCGTGCTGTCCACCAACGAGGAAAAGTAAGCGCACACACCCAGAGGAGGGTAGAACAAGCTCTGATTGAATTAGCAGAGCAACAAAATAACGTTCCTATTTCAGGACGAACTTTTTACATCGATGTGGTTATGCACGCGCCTAATCGCTTTTGTCAGGCAGTAAAAGAGGCAATTTATGCACAACTGATGATGATGACTCCGTTTCGGATTCGGCCAAGATTCCATTTATTTGAAGAGATTAGTATTGAGGAACTATGCCAGCAATTAATCGTACTCGGTAAACGAAGTAGTCATGGAATAATTCTCAAAGCACCCAATGCTCCTATTATCATAGAGACGGTAAATATTTTATTCGAACAAGGTATCCCTACGGTTACTTTAGTCACGGACTTACCATCTTCAAAACGTATATTATACAGTGGTATGCCTAACAAATTAGCTGGTGAAACGGCGGCGTATCTCATGATGAACTGGCTAAACGACAGGGCGCCGAAACGAGTTTTAGTGGTAATGAGTAAAGTTTTTTTTCAAGGTGAACAACAACGCGTCATGGCGTTTCGTAATAGCTTGATAAATAAGGTAAAGAATGTTGATGTGCTTATATCTGAAGGTGGCTATGGTATGGATACATTAGTGTATAAACAGATAAACACACTATTCACTCAGTTTAATAAGATCCATGGAGTTTATAGTGTAGGAGGTGGCAATAACGCCATATTACAAGCGTTTGCCGAGCAACAACGCCCCCTTCCTATTTTCATTGCTCATGACTTGGATAGAGATAACCGTATTCTCCTAGCTCAACACCAAATACATGCGGTGTTGCATCATGATCTACAGCAGGATGTACAGTGTGCATTCTTTGCTTTATTACAACACCACAACGTTCTCCCAGAAAGTGATTTACCAGCTTCAAAAATAGATATCATTACACCATTTAATATACCTTAGCCTGTTATATATTTGCTCGCTTAACATAAGCGCATTTATCATTGTAGCTACGCTCTTGGTTATACTTTAGTGGGCGCCGATATTCTTAGGTGGTACGCCATAGGCGTGTTTAAATAAGCGGCTAAAATGGCTAGGGCAATTAAAACCCAGCTCATAACACGCTTGGCTAACCGTGCGGCCCTGCAACAATTTACTATAGGCTTTTTTAAGCCTAAGTTGCTGCTGCCACAGTGCTGGGCTAGTACCAAACGCTAACTTAAATTGTTGATAAAACTTGCTGCGACTCATGCAGGCAATTTTACACAGCCTCTCTATATCCAATGCTTCATTTAAGTGCTCTTCTATGTATTGCAAAGCATTATTTACCGGTGTTTTAAGCTGCGAATTATTGCCGTGTTTTAGTAATAAATCACGACTTTGTTGCTGTAGCAAGCGGGTAATAAGCTCGTTTAACGATAAGTCGATTAAATAACCTCGCTGCTCGTCGGGCTCACTAAATAAATGCACCATACGCGCTAAAAGTTGTTGGGTTTGGCTATTGTGCTGGCTATGTACCAGTTGCGGTGTATAGGCAAATAAGTCATCGCTGGCAAAGCGTTGCTCAATATTGAGTGCATTAGCCACCTGCGTTATTTTGTCTGTGCTTATTTCAATAGCAAGGCAGGTAGTAGGCGCGCTTTAAAGATGCTTGTTCAAAGTCAATTAATACCCCTTGCTCTGGTGCTAATACAAAGGATTCGTGAGGTAAAAATGCCTTATGGTATTGGCAGCTCTCTACATGCATTACCTTTTTACCACTAAGCATGGCGCAAAAAAGTAATTCTTTTGAATGCAAAGCTACTTTTTGTGCATTTTGATAAGTATCGTAAATACTTAGCTCGCTATTATCGGCAGCAAAGGTCACTTTATTTTCAATTAGCACCTTTAATTGCTGGCGTTGCTTATTTAATTGCGGAGTATGCATTTTAATCCCTTTTAAATCTGGACTCATAGACAACTTTTGTGGACAGCAATACATGCTTTTAAGTGTTTGATAGTCTAATGTCAATCAATGCTGATTAATTATAAAACAGCACTTGATTAAATATAAAGCAAAATGACTTATTTAATAGCTCGACTTTTAGCTAATAACAACAAGAGAGTGTCACTATGATTTATGCAAATCCAGGCGAAAAAGATGCACTAATTACCTTTAAAGCGCAATACGAAAACTACATTGGCGGAGAGTGGGTAAAGCCAGTAAACGGCCAGTACTTTGAAAATATTAGCCCTGTAAACGGTAAAGTATTTTGTAAAGTAGCGCGCTCCGACAAAGACGACATTGAGCTTGCGCTCGACAAAGCCCATGCAGTAAAAGCGCAGTGGGGCACTACATCGGTTACCGATCGTAGTAACGTATTATTAAAAATAGCCGACCGTATTGAACAAAATTTAGAGTTACTTGCAGTTGCCGAAACGTGGGACAACGGCAAAGCAATTCGCGAAACACTCGCGGCCGATATTCCACTAGCCGCTGATCACTTTCGCTACTTTGCAGGTTGCCTGCGCTCACAAGAGGGCGGTATTAGTGAAATTGATGAAACTACCGTTGCTTATCATTTTAATGAGCCATTAGGTGTAGTTGGGCAAATAATCCCGTGGAACTTCCCAATACTAATGGCAGCGTGGAAGTTAGCCCCAGCTCTAGCTGCGGGGAACTGTGTAATACTAAAACCAGCAGAGCAAACACCTGCCTCTATTTTAGTGCTGATGGAAGTGATTGGCGACTTACTGCCAGCGGGCGTACTCAACGTAGTTAATGGCTTTGGTAAAGAAGCCGGTGAAGCTTTGGCTACCAACACCCGTATTGCTAAAATCGCCTTTACGGGGTCTACTCCAGTGGGTTCACATATTTTAAAATGCGCCGCCGAAAACATAATTCCATCAACGGTAGAGCTAGGTGGTAAGTCACCCAATATTTTCTTTAGCGATGTAATGGACAAAGACGACGCGTTTTTATCAAAAGCGATTGAGGGCGCAATACTGGCCTACTTTAACCAAGGTGAAGTGTGTACTTGCCCATCGCGACTATTCATTCAAGAAGATATTTACGAGCAATTTATTGAACGTATTTTACAGCGTACTGCACAAATTAAACGCGGTAACCCGCTAGATACCGAAACCATGATAGGTGCGCAGGCGTCTAAAGCGCAATTCGATAAAATATTAAGCTACATCGAAATAGGTAAAAAAGAAGGCGCAGAAGTACTTACCGGTGGCAACGTAGAGCAGTTAAGCGATGATCTTAACGGCGGATATTACATTCAGCCTACATTATTAAAAGGCACCAACGACATGCGGGTATTCCAAGAAGAGATTTTTGGCCCGGTTATTTCAATGTCGACCTTTAAAGACGAAGCCGAAGCGTTGGCACTTGCCAATAGTTCTGAATTTGGTTTAGGCGCCGGTGTATGGAGCCGCAACATGAACCAAGCGTATCGTATGGGGCGTAAAATTGAGGCAGGCCGTGTATGGACTAACTGCTACCACATGTATCCGGCCCACGCCGCGTTTGGCGGTTATAAAAAATCAGGTATTGGTCGCGAAAACCACAAACTCGCACTGGGTCACTACCAACAAACTAAAAACCTATTAGTAAGCTATAGCGAAGATCCGCTCGGCTTCTTTTAATCAAAAAAGTTTAAACTTAAATACAACAACCATTAAGTAATGAGCGCTGCATATTTGCAGCGCTTTTTTTTACATTGGTTTAATGAATTTAAAACGACTCAACCGCGTTATCGCTCTTAGCACCAATCGTATTTTTTGCATGTTTTTATTATATATATGTTCTTTTTTCAGTGTTAAAAAAGGTATTTCACACCAGCTAAATTTTATAATTAATAACAGTATAAATTGGCAATTGTTGCGGTTTTGTCCGATAACATTATTAAAAGTCGTTCTGAGGTATTTAAACAAGGGCAATTTTATTACACACGTAATTACTTGTTTACATTAGAGTTGTTTGGTGGAACTATTAAGCTATGTAATATACGCCGTTTTGGGGGGTTATAAACCCCCATAGTGGTGTTCTATAAGCTGTTAGCTGTTAGCTGTTAGCTGTAAATGGAGTTTGTATGCAGAATTTTTCTACTGAAAAATATTCAAATATTGTCACAGAAATAAGAGATAGGATACAATCTGCTGGTGTATTCTCTGAACAAAATAGTGCTATTTTTATTGAGACTACATCTTTACAAATAAGAAAAATTTTAGAGTTAATCGCTTATCTATCTGTTTTGGTAAACCAAGATAAACTAAATCATAAAGATAGAGGTGAATGGCATGCTAAGAAAATAATAGAGAACCTTAGCAACAAAACAACGGTTTTCTACCCATTGCCAAGTCATATTATTTACTCTCAAGATAATGCATCTCAACCTGTTTTGATTCCTCAGAGTTATGAAAACTCATTATCTCAAAGCGATTTTATAAAGGTCTATAAAAGATGTGGAGAAGTATTGCATGCTCAACACCCTCTGAAAGAAATATTAGATATTGAAATTATATTTAGTGAAAATAAAGACACTCTACAAAGACTTAGAAATCTATTACAAAACCATACTATCGGCATCAAGCATGAGTCTAATAAATATACATTTTTATCAGTGGCAATTGATTTTACTAATGATGAAAAGACGAAACCCTCTTACATAAAAGAAATTAAAGCTAATATTTATAATGAACAAGAATTGATCAGCATATTTAGTGGTAATTACGCTTAATATTACAGCTAACAAGGCATTTAAACTGAACAAAAACAGTGGGTTACGTTTCGCTTCGCTACACATTTTAACCCACTATTTTTGTCCGCTTAATGCGGCGTTATATTGGCATCAAGCTATGGAGTTATAATTGTTCGAAGAGCTACTAGAACTTGTTGAAACTAAGCTTCGTGAAAATGGAGAAGACCCAACTTATGAAGCTATCATAAATTTGGCGTCAGAAGTTTTGATCGAAGATACAGCAGAGCAAGAAGAAATAAACGTTCAGCGTGTTATTTCTGAACATGATGCCTTTATAAAGAGAAATAGAGAAAGGTGGAGTTTAGGCTTCCGTAAACTTCACGCATTAAGAGAAACTTGCTTACAAGCAGGGATGAACTTTCAAGAACAATTTGTAAAAATTCCAAAATATGAAACGGACGAATTAATTGGCGTATTATTACGTCAACATGCACACGCATGCCGTATTAGTGGTGAAATCATCCACCTTCTTGAAGGTGGATATCCCGATGCAGCCTTAGCCCGTTGGCGCACTTTATATGAAATGGTTGTAACTTGCCTTGTCATAAGTAAATGTGGAAAGAAGGCTGCAATTGATTATATAAAGCATGGAATGGTTAAAACGGCTGAAGGCATAGCTGAACATCGAAAAACATCAGATGCTATGGGCTTGGAAACATTTACTGAGGACGAAGCTGAATATTACGCAGCTCTGAAAGATGAGATTACAGGTGGAAAGTCTAGCTGGCATTGGGCAAGAGAACACACCGGTTTTGCTAAATTTGAGAAGCTACGAGAGTATGTAGAACTTGATAAATGGTCACATAACTATAAATTAGCTAGTCGTAATGTACATTCTGATTATTATGAAATGGCTTCATTATATGCAATGAATGAAGCTAAAGAAGACTTGCTACTTTGTGGTCAGTCTAATTCAGGGTTAACAGATCCCGCTCAGTTTACAGCAATTAGTCTGGCTCAAATAACATCTGTATTTCTATCTGCATATATCAAAGATGAAAATAGCGGCTTAGATTACAAAGATTCAGTTCTATTTATGAAAATAATAGATAATTACGTTAAAGAGGTTGGTGAAGCGTTTGTTAACGTCGAAAAGCCAATATAACAACACGCCCTGAGGTGGGCAGCAAGCACTAGAGTTCACTTTCCACCGCAAATTTTAACAGCGGTGATCCCTTGGTAATCCCCCCGAAAAATAATAGATGCCAAACGTAGAATTTTCTCTTATTGTAAACACAGGAGAAAATTATGAAAAAAGCACATTTTACAGACAGTCAGATCCTCGCCATTTTGAAGCAAGCCGAAAGCGGTGTGCCCATTCCTGAGCTATGCCGTGAGCATGGTATGGGCAACTCAACCTTTTATAAATGGCGTGCAAAATATGGCGGTATGGATGCGTCTTTAATGACGCGAATGAAAGAGCTTGAAGATGAAAACCGCCGTTTAAAGAAAATGTATGCTGAAGAGCGACTCAAATCAGAGGTCATTCAGGAGGCTATGGCAAAAAAGTGGTAAAGGCTTCTGAGCGCAAAGTATTGGCACATGAAGTCGTTAGCACAAATAAAATGAGTATTGCCTTAGCTTGTCGTACTTTTATGATCAGTGAAACTTGTTATCGTTATGCGTCGATATTAAAAAATGAAAATCTAAAAATAGCAGAGCTGTTACTCGATCTGACTGAGTCAAAGCGAAGCTGGGGTTTTGGATTATGTTTTTTATATTTGCGCAATGTAAAAAAGCACAAGTGGAACCACAAGCGAATTTACCGCATTTACCGTGAGCTTGAGTTAAACTTGCGGATCAAGCCAAGGAAACGCTTAAATAGAGATAAGCCTGAGCCATTGGCAGTACCAGAAACCATCAATGAATGTTGGTCAATGGATTTTATGCATGACCAATTAGCGGATGGCAGAGCGTGTCGTCTGTTTAATGTCATTGATGACTTTAACCGTGAAGGGCTGACTATTGACGCTGATTTATCATTGCCTGCTGAACGTGTGATCCGCTCGTTAAATCAAATTATAGAGTGGCGGGGTAAACCAAAAGCTATCAGATGTGATAATGGCCCAGAATATATTAGCAAGCAGCTAGCGCAATGGGCGTTGAATAATGATATCGAATTACGGTTTATTCAACCCGGTAACCCACAGCAAAATGCCTATATAGAGCGCTTCAACCGAACGGTTCGTTACGACTGGCTGAGTCATTATATTTACAGTGATATTAGTGAGTTACAAGACAGAGCGACTGATTGGCTATGGACTTATAATAATGAACGCCCTAACATGGGGTTAGATGGTATAACACCAATACAAAAGCTGGAAAAATTAAACAACGGAAATTCTACAGCTAGCCTCCATTAAAAATGGGGGGATTACCCCTTACTTTTCAATGCGATTAAGTAAGTTGATTCATCGTAGGGCGTATGTGTTTTCCAGCACCTAAATAGTATTCTTATCCACTTAAATGCTAATGATCTGATGATGGTATTATGGGGTTTTCCTTTGGCCTCTTGCTGCCGATAATATGCTTTTGCCCAAAATGAATAACGCACAGATAATCCTGCCCATTCAACAAATGTTTGCCTTAAAAATTTAGTGCACGAATATCGCCAGTGTATCCATTCCTTCTTGCCACTGCGCTCGGTAACAGGGGCAATGCCTGCGTATTTTTGTATGTCAGCAGCGCACTTATAACGGTCACGATTTGACCCCATAGCGGCTAATAACCGAGGCGCTAATTGTGGTCCTGCACCTGGTAAACTATCAAAAATAGCGCGATCTGAATGTTGCTTATAAAGCGTTTTAATTTCGTCATCAAATCGGGTTATTGCCTGCATTAGATGTTTGAGTTGAGGAACAACACGCCCTGAGGTGGACGACTAGTAAAATTTAGCTATTAATTGCAAATTTTAAAAGTGGTGAGCCTCTGCGTTTTAATGCAGCTAAATACGTCGATTCATCGTAGGGTGTATTCGTTTTCCAACACCTAAATACAATCCTTATCCATTTAAATGCCAGTGATCTAATAATGCTGCTATGCGGCTTACCCTTGGCTTTTTGTTGCTCATAATACGCTTTAGCCCAAAATGAATAACGAATAGAAAAGCCTGCCCATTCTACAAATGTTTGCCTTAAAAAAGTGGGGCAACTATAACGCCAATGCGTCCACATCTTTTGACCACTGCGCTCAATAACAGGCGCTATACCAGCGTACTTTTGAAGTTCTGCAGCATCATTGTAACGCGCACGATTGCTCCCAAAAGCAACAAGTAAACGTGGGGCGAGTTGTGGACCTGCACCGGGTAAGCTATCAAATATCTTTTTATCTTGCTGGGCTTTATAAGCCGATTTTATTGCTTTATCGAGCTTTTCAATACCTTTTAATAACACTTTAAACTGCGTAATAAGCACTTCAACGAGCATTTGATTAGGCACAATGACTCCTTCATCCAGAGTTAATGGCATCGCATTTTTAATACTGTCTAGTCGTGCATTATTGACCGTGCAATAGTGTGAGTTATGACTCTCGAAAAAGTCGAGTAAAGTCTGTTTTCTTGCTTTTTTAACCGCAGTGAGCGACGGCCATTTCTGAATGAAGTCGCAGAATATATACGTGTCTTTTTCTTTAAACCATTCAAGTGCCTGCGGGTAATAATTCTTTAATGTCGCCGTTATTTTATTGGATAAATCGACACTGTCTTGCACTAAACTTCGGCGATATTCAACAAGCTGAGACAGCGTTATAGCTGCTGACTCAGGCTCAATGACAGACAGCTTATCCATGTGTAACGTGAGAATTTCAACTTGTACAAAGGCATCTGATGGGTCATCTTTTGCGCCACTGGGCGTAAAAGCCTGGCGATATTTAGCAACAGCACAAGGATTAACGGTAAATAAAGTAAGATGGTCGTATTTAGCTAATGCATAAATAAGCGGGCCTTTTTTAAGCTCACAAACAATTGCTATTTTCTGCTCTGGATAACGCTGTTTAATATCCATAGCCCATTCATGCAACGCTTCAGGTGTGTGTTTAATAACGGTGTAATGATATTTATTAGTGCCTGTTGGGTGTTCACAAATATCATGTTTTTTATCGGCCCAATCTATGCCAATGAGTACAGCAAAATTATCAACGTTATATGCTTTCATTTTATAGCGCCTACGGTTAAAGTTAAGAGCGGAATGTGCTTAAATCTCGTTTCTCGCAGGTCTTATAGATAGTCTTGGTCGGCAATCCCTGAGTATGCGTTTTGAAATCGAGGTGCTCTGTTGGCTCGAACGTCTTGTTAAAAACATTGGATGTTTGGCATTCAATATTCGTAACCAACAGAAGCATATTCCACTTAATATAATAGTCAGTTACTTTTAAATTAAGTGGCTTGGTCGAACTATAAGGGTTTTCAAGTCGGACAAATCACAGTTGGCTTTTTTGTTCGTGCCTCACTTATTTTAGCCAACTGCAATTTTCCGCTTAAAACAGCGTTATAACTCAAATTCATAGTCTTGTACTCTCGTCTACTTTTAACTATGCTTCGTACCATTAACAGTACAACTAAAGGTATTATCATGAGTAGACTTCATTTTGATCAAGATATTCAACCGCTTTCAGATTTTAGAGCTGGAGCAGCTTCATTTATACGCCAAGTTAACGAAACTAGAAGACCAATTGTTATAACCCAGAGGGGCAAAGGTGTAGCTGTAGTTTTAGATGTCGCAGAATATGAATCTATGCAAGAAAAAATAGAACTATTAGAAGAAGTACAAAAGGCTGAAGCTCAGATTTCTGCCGGTTTAGGAATATCAAATTCTGATGCTCGCGCCCAAGTTTTAAAGAGTATTGGGTCTTGAAAGTAGTTTGGTCACCTTTAGCATTAGACAAATTAGAAACTACAGCCAAATTTATTGCTCTTGATAAACCATCGGCAGCTGACAAATGGGTTAATGATATTTTTGATCGTACCGAGTTACTTGGTTCACAACCTGAATTAGGACGAGAAGATCCTGAGTTGTTAGGTGATATTGAGTTATAACAACACGCCCTGAGGTGGACGATTAGTAAAATTTAGCTATTATAACCAACTGTTTTTTGCCTCTTAATGGGGCGTTGAGGCTATAGAATTACTCTTTTTTAAGAAAAACAGCCTGTTTTATGGGTTCCAAATGCATTACCAAATGCTCTAAAAGCGCTTAGAATTAATTGTAGGAGCTCGTTTTTAAATTGATTTTGGCTGTTGGAGTTATTCTACAGCCTCGTTAGCATTACAAGGAAGTTAATGTCTATTTGCCCTAATTGTACTAAAAACATCAAACCTTTCAGTTTGTCTTTTTCCGTATTTCCACTTTACTTTAAGTGTGCTGACTGTAATGTAAGATTGAAGTTGGTCAGTTCAAAATTATTTTGGATTACATTTTTGCTTTATTTATTATTAATCGTTGTATTACTAACTTATATCCCCTTTTTTACTGAGTACAATATCGGAGTCATCGTTGCAGTAACAGGTTGGTTTGCTGTTTATTATAAAATTACACCTACTTTATTCAACAAAGACAATCTTGAACTTTACAGATAATTTAATGCTAACAACACGCCCTGAGGTGGACAGCAAGCACTAAAGCTCACTTTCCACCGCAAACTTTAACAGCGGTGATCCCTTACTTTTCAATGCGGTTAAGTAGATTGATTGTTAGCTATACGCTTACAGTATTTTATTTATACCAATCTACATCAAAGGGCTTTTAAGTAGATTGGTATTGTATGATGTGCAATATAGTTGTTTTTACTTGTTTTTAAACGGCATTGTAAGTAACCCCCACAGCGAGGCGTTTTGCTTAGCACTTGGGTATTCAATCAAACCTATATCTATTTCTGCGTCGACTTTTTTGGCCTCACTTTTATAGCTGCCAAAAAGTTTGTCCCACCAAATTACACTAAAACCATAGTTTGAATTTGTTTCACTCACTACTTTACTGTGGTGAATGCGGTGCAGTATTTGCGTCATTAATATAAGGCGTAGTGGCTTTTCAATGGCGTTTGGTAGGCGTATGTTTGCATGGTTAAACAAGGCGAGTCCATTTAACGCGATTTCAAATATAAGTACGGCAATAGCGGGTACGCCAAGTGCAGTAACTGCAATGAGTTTTATAAGTATACTAAGCACAATTTCGATAGGGTGAAAGCGCAAGCCGGTACTGGTATCTACATGCGCATCGGCGTGGTGTACGCGGTGCAAACGCCATAATAGTGGCACTTTATGAAACAATCTATGCTGCCAATAAATGATAATATCGAGCAGTACAAGGCTTAGCACTATGGTTACTATGCTAGGTATGGCTAGTTGGTTAAATAAGCCAATGCTGTGCTCTTGATTGTAAAGTGCTACTGCGGTTAAACCAATAGGTGCGGCTAAGCGCGCAATGATAGATGAGGCAAACACTAAGCCAAAATTTGCCAACCAGCGAGTGCTGCTTTTAATGGGCGATTGCCTTGCGGGCTGTCGCCATTCAAGCAGCATCATTATAACTAAAATGCTAAAAAAACAACCCAGTCGCCACCAAACTTCGTTAGTCATTATTATTTATAACCTCATTGGCTTCTTGCTGTTTAAGTGTTTGGTAGCCGCCATGTATACGGGTAAATATGGTAATGGCACAGGCAAAAGCAAATATGCCAGCGAGGAGGGCAAAGTGCTGCGGCCAAATACAAAAGGCTATAAATAGCGCTATTGTTTCTGTGCCTTCGGTTAAGCCATTTAAGTAATAAAAGCTTTTGTATTTAAATTGCGGCTTTTCGAGTTTAAACTTTTCAGCGGCTATGGCAAAGGCTAAAAAGCTTGAACCCGTGCCAATAAATGCAGCGAGTAATATAGCGCCTGCAATGGCGTTTTGTTCGGGGTTTGCCAAAATAAAGCCAAGCGGAATGGCCGCGTAAAATAAAAAGTCGAGTGTAATATCTAAAAAGCCGCCGGCGCTTGAGCTTAAATTAGCATGGCGTGCTAGTGCGCCGTCAAGCCCATCTAAAATCCGATTTAAAACAATGGCAGCTAATGCGCCGTACCACATTTCAAAAGCAAGTAATGGCACAGCGAGCAAACCAATTAAAAAGCCAAATACCGTTAGCTGATCGGGCGTTATGCCGCGTTTATGTATCAGCATTACCACAGGCTTTAACAGTGGTTTTATTACAGGGGTGATAAATTTATCTAACATAGGGGGCCTTGTGCGCTTAAAGTACAGTATTTAAGGTGAAAAGTTTACCGTTTGCAGCGTCGTAATCGCTATGATCGTGCGTTACCATAATGGCAGGCAGTTTATGTTGGCGTATTTGGCTAAACACCAGTTCACGTGTATCAACGCGCAGTTGCGTGTCGAGCTTACTAAAAGGCTCATCGAGTAAAATAGCTTTTGGCTCACTTAATAACAGTCGTAATAGGGCAACGCGCGCTTGTTGACCGCCCGACAAGCTATCGGGATGGCGATTGGCCATTCCTTTTAAACCAACTTGCTCAAGTGCCTGTGCTATTTTGTCAATGCGTTGTTTTTTATCCCCTTTAGGCATAGCAAAAGCAATATTACCCGCCACACTTAAGTGCGAAAACAATAAAGCATCTTGATACAGTACGCCAATATGGCGTAAATGCGCGGGTAAATCATTTATATTTTTACCGTTAAGCCACACCTCCCCAGTGGCTTTAAAACCACTGGGTAAAGTACCTGTAAGCCAGTTTAATAAGCTTGATTTACCGCTGCCCGATGGGCCCATAATTGTTAAAATTTCACCGCCATTAACTTGCTCGTTTAAGCTAAGTAGTCGCTCATTTTGGCGATAAAGCTGACAATTTTTAATCTGTAAAGATGACTGCATTAAAAAACCTTTAACTCATTACTGTTTACTGTGGGAGCTTTACACTCGTGCGCTTTTAAAAAAGTACTTAGGTAAACCCCATGCCAGTATAAATCCAATAAGCGGGAGTGCCATTTGCATAATAGCGTATACGGCACTGGTGCGCCTACTTGCGCCATTTGCCAGGGTAACTGCTTCGGTTGTTATGGTGGCTATACGCCCGCCACCGGCTAAAAGAGTTGGTAAGTATTGGCCAAAACTGATCGCTAACCCCAATGCGGCTGCAATTAAAATAGGTGCAAATAGTTGCGGTAATTTTACTTTAAAAAACACTTTGCAAGGCGCTGCACCCAAACTTGCTGCAACGCGCGCAAAGCGAGGGTCTAAACGCCTATAACTGCTCGCGAGTGACAAAAATACGTAAGGCAAAACAAACAGTAAATGTGTAAACACTACATTAAAAAACGCGGCTTGGTTATTTACCCATTGTTGTATCCATACTAGGCCAAATAAAAAGGCAATACTGGGTACTAATAGCGGTAAGTAAATAATTAAACTGGTAAAGCGAGAAATAGGTTTGTCGCTTAACTGCTCCGACTCTAAACACAATAAAGTAACCGTAATGGCAAATACAGTCGTTACTAAACCAATAGCTAGGGTATTAAAAAGTGGATTGCTCATTTGCATTAATGCACTTTTAAAATGCAGTAGTGTAAATTGCTCGGGGAGTGCATTGGGAAAGCGCCAAAAGCCCGCAACCGACCACAAAATAAGGGCAATTAGCGAGAGTAAAATAAAACCGATAACTAAAACGGTGAGTATTACCGTTAGTTTTTGCCAATAAAACCCGCCGTATTCGCGCACCCCGTTAGTGAGTGAGTCGCTAAACAATACCTTTATCGCTTTTTCGCCGCCAAGCCAAAGCGCAAGTAACCCACCCGTGAGTGCCAGTTGTAGCAAAGCACCGGCTGAGGCTTTAATGCGTAAGTTTAAATCGACATCGTTAAACCAATGCATAATAGCTACCGCTAATGTTGGCGGTGTATTTGGGCCTAAAATAAGTGGCATTTCTACACTGGCGCTGGCATAAGCGAGCACAGCTAAAATAGGTAAACGCAGCAGTGGATAAAGGCTAGGGAGTATTACTTTAAAAAAGGCGGTCATGGGGCAGTAACCCAAGTTAAGCGCAACTTTATGTTGCTGGCGTAATTTTTTGCCAAGCTCAGGCTGCGCCAGTACGCCCAGTGCCATTAATAACAAAAATGGCAGTTCTTTAAGGGTTAATCCTAAAATTATACTAATACCGAACGAGTCATGCGGAAATAGGCCGTTTGGTGCAAGTTCCCACCCGCTTAACCAAGGCGATATAATTCGCGAAATCATGCCTGAAGGGGCAATTAAAAAACCTACTGCAATAGCTGCTGCAGCATGAGGTATAACTAAAATAGGGCTCAATAAACGCTGAATGCGGTTAAGCCAAGGGCTGTTAAAAAATGCGGCTAAAATCATCAAAGTAATAATAAAAGCAAGTAAGGTACTTATTAAACCAGTGCCAATACTTAGCATAGCCATATTTACCAGGCCGGGTGTTTGCCAAAGCATGGTAAAACCTTGCAAGCCAAATGTTGTTTGATCAAGTGCAGGGGCATAACCAAAGGCGGGTAGCAACACACTAATTAAGCCGCCAAGTACGGGTAAAAGAAGCAAAACGAGTAAAAAGCGTGGACTTAATTTAACTATTTTACTAAACATATCATGGCTTTTACGGGCGTGAGGCCCATGGCTTGCCGCCACTTTATTGCTAACAACACTCATTGGCTTACCCCATAGCGAGTTTGCCAGCCTTGCATAATGGCGTTAACCCAGCTTGGATGAGGTTCGCTCAATGTGCGCTTAATACTATTAAAAGGCAGTGCGCTTGGATGCGGTTTAGCTGTTTTAAACAGTGCTTGTTGCTCAGGCGTTAGCCTTGATTGAATAAGTACGCTTTTATCGCCCCATATATGCGCTTTTTGCTTTTGGGCTTGCGCTTTTGGGCTTAATAAAAAGTTAGCGACTAATTGCGCGCTTTGCGGGTGGCTTGCATTGTACGCAATGGCCACAAAGTGAGTATTACTTAAACTGCCATCAGCCATTGCATAGCTGCGAATGCTTTTTGGTAAATCGTAGCGTTTAACCGCTGCGGGCACTTCGGGTGCTGAAAAGGTAAAAGCAATACTTAGCTCGGTATCGTCTACTAAACGGCGCATTTGCGCGCCACTTTGCATAAAGTGAGTGCCACCACGCCAAAGCGTAGGGTGTAGCTTATTTAAAAAGTCCCACAATGGGGTTAATACTTGTGCTGTGTTGTTAGCGGTAGCCGCTTGGTTTAACTGCACTTTAATGCTTTCACTACTTTGCTGATGCAGTACTACTAAGGCGTATTTTAAAAAGCTCATCCCTAAAAAATCAGGCGGCTTTGGGTAACTAAAACGCCCCGGGTTTTGTGTGCTCCAGTTTAATAATTCGTTTAATGTAGTAGGGAGTTTATTGTTTGCCTGTTTATTTATTGCAATGCTGTCGTAATAAAAGGTGAGCGATGCTTGCCCCCACGGTGCTTCCATACCATTTGTGGGTATGCCAAAGTCAAAATTAACAGCTGGGTTATTAGCGGGATCTGTGTAGGCAAAGTGTGGCAGTTTATTCGCCCACTGTTTTAACAACAATGCGTGCTCGCTCATGGTGGCAAAGTTAGCGCCGTTTATCCATACCAGATCAACACTGCCTTGGTCATTATTATGTGCTGACTTTTCGGCCAACACACGGCTTACTGCTTCGCTGGTGTCGCTGAGCTTTACATGCACTAAGTTAATATTATATTTAGTTTTAACTTGCTGGGCAGCCCATTGAATATAGGCATTTATTTGCGCGTCGCCGCCCCAGGCATAAAAGTACACGCTTTGGTTATTACCAAGCGTTTCAATATTTTTCCAGCGAGTGACTAAATCTTTACTCATATTTTGAGCGTTGCTATTAGCAAAAGTACTTAAACTTGTTATTAAGCAAATGCAAAACGCGACACAGTAAAAACCGTATCGCGTAGCTGCTTGCCAAAACTTACTGGCGTGCATTTAAATCCCAGTTGTAGTCTAAAAATTTCACTTTCATGTCATTATTTTTAAGCGCTTTTTGCTGAGCGGGTATTAATTTAAGTGCATCGCTATATTGCAAAAAAAAATGCTGCAAGGTATTTGCTCCGTTAAAGCCTTGTTCAAAGTCATCGCCGTACCATTTAAATATAGCGGAGATATTTAGCGTGTATTCCTGTGCAAAATTACGTGTTGTATCAGATAAAAAACGGTAAGTTTGCTGTTGTAATTGGCTCTCTAGTTCAGTAGCTGTGAATGCCTCCTCGCGTAGCGCTGGGCAACCAATACTCGCACAATTTACAGCAAAATGAATGCGTGGATCGTTATATTTACCGCTGCCACGAATTAAACCGTGCTCTATGTCATCAAGGCTGCGAGTTTTACCCAGTAGTGGCACAAACGCTTTACTCCACGGTGAGCTAAAAAAGCTGCCTAAATCTTTTATTGATTTAAGGTTTGGGTGCTCTTTACTGCCAAGGTTTGAAACGATGAGCTCTACGGTAAATGCATTATACGCATTAATTAAAAACGCCAGTTGCTTAGGTTTTTCCCACGCGTCAAACTCGTTTTTTGTTACAGCACTTAACGAATCTAAATACGTTTTTAGCTGAGTATGATCACGTTTTATGGCAGCGTAATCAACCTCTGTGCTGTGATTATAGTTAATAGCGACAACATGTTTATTTAGCAATGCATTCCAGCTATCGTGCAGGTTATTAGTCGTACTTTGCGCGTGGCTTGAAAGCGACGTTATAAGCGCCGTCGCAAGTAATGTCGCACTTAATAATAAAGGCTTTAATGTTGTGTTAAACATATTAGCCTCGACGCCACGTATGATATTTTTCGAGCAGGTTAAGTACTTTTTCAGGTGCATGGGCGCGTTTCCACTCGCCTGCAGCGTATTTGTTGCCTTCAGCCCAAGTAGGGTAGCTGTGTATAGTGCCCAGTATTTTATTAAGGCCTAAACCGTGTTTCATGGCCAGTACAAACTCAGCTATTAAATCACCCGCGTGTTCAGAGACCACGGTTACACCGAGTATTTTGTCTTTGCCTTTGGGGGTAATTACTTTAATAAAGCCTTTTGTGGCGCTGTCGGTAATTGCGCGATCTAGCTCTTCAAATTCAAAGCGAGTGATTTCAAAATCAATGCCTTTATCAATCGCATCTTGCTCGTTTAAGCCCACACGTGCTACTTCTGGGTCAATAAAGGTGGTCCATGGAATAACGCGGTAATCTACTTTAAACTTTTTAAAGTTACCAAATAAGCCGTTTACTGCTGCGTACCAACCCTGATGAGCGGCTACGTGCGTAAATTGATACGGGCCAACAATATCGCCAGCGGCAAAAATATTAGGGTATAGCGTTTCTAGGTATTCGTTAGTGACTATTGTACGGTTTGTTTCTATGCCTAGCTCTTCAAGGCCGTAACCTTTAAGGCGGGCACTGCGGCCAACGGCGCATAGCAGTTCGTCGTATTCAATAGCAATTTCTTCATCATTGCCTTCGTTAAGGCGTTTAACAATAATGAATTTTTTACCATCGCGCGCTTCACAGCGTAATGCCTGATGGGAGGTTAAAATGTTAACGCCGCTTTCAGTTAACGCTTCGTGAGCAAAGGTAGACACTTCAAGATCTTCTTTGATCATGATGCGCTCCGCCATTTCAATTTGCGTAACGCTTGAACCTAAACGGGCAAAGCTTTGGGCTAATTCGCTGCCAATAGGGCCGCCACCAAGTACTACAAGCTTTTTAGGTGCTTCGTCAAGCGCTGCAAATTTATCCCATAAGGTATCGCTTGTTACATAACCGGTTTCTTCTATACCGGGGAGTGGCGGTACAAATGGGCGTGCGCCAGTGGCAATTACAATAGTACGTGCCGTTAATGTTTGTGTGCCGCCATCGTTAAGTTTAATTTCTACCGTCCACGGGTCGATTAATTTGCCGTAGCCTTTTACTACGTCTACGCCTAAATTAGTGTAGCGCTCTACGCTGTCGTGCGGTGCTATATCGGCAATTACTTTATGTACACGCGCCATTACTTTTTTAAACGAAAACTGCGGTGTCATGTTTTCTAGGCCGTAGTGTTCACCGTGGCGAATTTGCTCTGCAATTTTAGCGCTTTTAATTATCGCTTTACTTGGAACACAGCCGTAGTTTAAACAGTCGCCGCCCATTTCGCCCGCTTCAATAAGGGTTACTTTTGCTTTAACCACAGCGGCAATATAACTTGTTACCAAACCACCCGCACCCGCACCAATAACAATCATGTTACGGTCGAAACTTTTAGGTTTAGTATAGTTTTTGTATACACGACGTTTTTTAAACACGTTTAATATTCCTTTAGCAATAAATGGGAATACGCCCAATAAAGCGAATGATAAAATTAAGTCCAACGATAAAATGCCCGATAAGCTTTCTATTTGAGCAAGTTGCGTACCCGCATTAACAAATACAAATGTACCGGCTAGCATACCCACTTGGCTTACCCAGTAAAAAGTCCACGACTTGATGGCTGTTACGCCCATTAATAAGTTGATTAAAAAAAACGGAAACACCGGCACTAAACGCAGGGTAAATAAGTAAAAGCCGCCTTCTTTTTCAACGCCTGTATCAATGGCTGCTAAACGCTCAGGAAAGCGCTTTTTAATGGTGTCGCGCAATAAGTAACGTGATACTAAAAAGGCAAGAGTGGCACCTATGGTTGATGCAAACGATGCAACCAATAAGCCTTCAACTAAGCCAAACAATGCACCCGCTGCAAGGGTTAAAATAGCCGCGCCCGGTAAAGACAGTGCCGTAACCACGACGTAGAGTAAAAAGAACCCGCCAATTATTAATAGCGGAGATTGCGCTTTATATTGGCTAAACTGATCCATCGACCCTTTTAAGCCTTCAAGCGTGAGTAGTTGGTGCAAATTAAAATGAAAGAACAGGCCGATGGCGGCCGCTGCAATCAATAACAAAAGTATTTTTTTAATCATCTTCTCTCTTCTCTAACATTGCAGTTTAGAAATTGTGGGTAAGCGTGAGTTTTGCGTTTATTGGTAACTCAGGAAAAGCCAAGGTTGCACCAAAATAACCGCCTTCAAATACAGGACGCCAATTTTTTTGATTGGTAACGTTGTTTACATCTAAGCGTAACTTGGTGCTAGGCGTAAAAGCATAGCTAGTATTTACGTTTAATGTGTACTGATCGCGAATATGTACGGTTGCCAAAAAGTCTAATGGGTAACTCTTTGTATATAGACCTGAAAAACCCGTTTGCCATTTCGAATTAATTGAATAATTACCGTTAAAGCTAAAAGACTGCTCTGGAATGCCTTGAACTTGGCGGTTTGAAGGTGCAAATGCGGTAAAACTAGGAGCACCCACACTGGTGCCGGCAATAATATCAGGGCGTGAGTTGTCAAATGCATCGGCTACTTGGGCAGAATCTTGACTACTTGCAGAATTATCGTAGCGGGCGTCAATGTAGCTATAGCCTGCGCTTAACCAATACGGGTAGGCATCGTAAAATACTTGGCTTTCAAAACCTGTGGTGCGAATACCGGTATTACTGCCATCGCGGTTTCGTAAACTGCGGCGTTGGCTAAAAATAGCGCCATCGGCGTACCAATCGCTATTGGTTGGTGCATATTTTAAACCAAATTCAACGAGGGTATTTTCGGTGGCAAAATTTTGCGCACTAATGGTGTTGTCGCCGCCAAGTGTAGTGCCGCCTGCCATACTATTTGATGTGGCTTCGTTGTAACTTGCTGCGCCATAAGTGGTGTAATCATCGCTTAGTCGGTAATTAAAACTGACTTGCCCTGAATGCAAATTGTCGTTAATGCTATCGCTGGCGGCAATTTGCCCTACAGGTGCTATTGGGTCGTTTGCTTCTACGTCATAAAAGTCAACGCGGTAGCCTACACTGGTATGAAACTTACTAGTCCAGTCAGAATCTTGCTGAATAGCCAACCCTGTTTGCCATGAGCGTGAGTCGGTGGTGTCTGATAAATTAAAGTCGCCGCTGCCGTCGTTATTAATATCGTACTGACCACCTGGCGATACAAATACACCTGGGCGAAGTTCAACAAAGCGTGCTTGTTGCTCTGCACTTAGCGGTATGCGTCTATTTGAAAGTGGGCCAGTTAAATCTATGGGTAAGTCGGCTTCGGTGGTAAATTGGCTGTAACCTAATACGCGATTATAGCGTATATCAAAGGCAAAAATAGTGTGTTGGTTGTCACGCCATTGATAGCTGAGCTCGGTCCGGTTTTGCGCGGTATCGGCACCGTCTATAATTTCAACAAAGCTGTTTTGTGCAATTTCATCACGTTGTAAATGCTGAAAGTAAGTAATGTTTTTAATTGACGCGTTACTAGAAAGCTCACGTTTATAAATACTGTGTAGTAAGTAAGTAGTGGCTTCGTTTTGATTGCCTGGGTCGGTCAGTACGGTGCTGCGGTCTATTTTTACTTGCCCGGTTGGCGAAATAACCGAACCCGCTAAAGGTACAGTACTACCATTTGCTTGCACACCTTGGCCGGTAATATACAGTCCGTCATCTATTAACGCTTGAGTAGGGCGGTTAATACCGGCGTTATCGGTAAATTCAACTTGGTATAATTCAAAATTAAGATCCCAGCTACTTTTATCATCAGGAAATACACGCAGCGCGGCAAATAAGCTGTCGCTTTTTGTACCTGAGTAGTCGTAATAACTGCCGTTATCAATATGCTCTGCACTGACTCTAAAACCTACTTTGTCTTTTACTATGGGGGCGCTGTAGTCAACCAGTATACGATATTGATCCCATCGTCCTGCCGATAAGCTTGCTTTGCCTTTACTTTCGTCTGTAGCGGCTTTTTTAGAGTGTAAGTTGACAAACCCGCCATTGCGTTGGCTTGAGCCAAATAATACCGTTGGCGCACCTTTAACTACATCTATCTGCTCTATAGCGTTGAACGATAACGGCACACCAAAGCCATTATTGCCCGCTTGGCGACGTGTACCATCTTGAAAAAGCTCACCTAATTGGCCCCTAATTGTTGGTAAACTTGGCGCGCCAAAACCACTGGCTGAATAGGTATTGGGGCTTACGGCAAGCACATCTTGTAACGTGGTAATGTTAAGCTGCTCTATTAACTCGCTCGAAATAGGCGTTACCGAACGTGCTATGTCTTTTAGTGCTAAGTTGTCGCCAAATGGGCCATCTATACTGGCATCTTTAACTGAAAGGCCTTGAGATTTAATAACTTGGCCAGCTACTTCAATGTGCTCTATGGTGTTATTGGTTGTTACTGTTGAGCTTTGGGCAGCTTGCGCCAGCAGTGGGGTATTTAATACGCTTGCTAACGATAGGGCTAAGTATTGGTATTTCAAGGGCTTTCTCTTTCTTGTTAATAGTTGATGATGATAAAGACCGAAAGGTGTAAAAATAACTTTCAGTAAAGTTTCGATTCTTTTTATTTTTTAGGACATAACAAAACAGCGCGTTTAAAGCGTGCTAATAAAATATTGCCGTTTTCATTTGTAAATAAAATAGCAATAGGGTGGCGATATTACACAGATTATAAATAATTGCTTTTAAACATGTTTTTAAATTGTAGTCTACTTGCTAGCAGTTAACCTATTATATTTATTAGCTTTTTGTACGGCGTTTAAATACTTAAAATAAGCCGCGCTTTAACTGTTAATAAGCTAGGTAGGTAAGGATAATTAAAAATAATTATCCTTTTTTGAAATAAAAACCAATTTATACGGTCTTGCTAATTTAATAGTTTATTAATATTTTTTATTAAAGGAAGTTTTATGACAAACCCAATCAGTGCCGATCTACAAAACCGTGTGCGGTGGTCTTTACTCTCTCTACGTGTGGGTGTTTTTATTGTAATGATAATGTGGACGCTGGATAAATTTGTGAACCCGGCACATAGCGCCGGTATTTTTGAAAAGTTTTATGGCATTAGTGGGTCAACGGATATAGTGGCGTATGTGTTAGGTGCGCTGCAGTTAGTTTTAGTATTAGCATTTTTGGCGGGTATTAAAAAGCGACTTACTTACGGAATCATTTTTGTAATGCATGGCTTGTCTACACTTTCATCGTACAACCAGTACATAGATGGCTTTAACAACTTATTATTCTTTACTGCATGGCCAATGTGGGCAGCGTGTTTTGCGTTGTATTTACTGCGCGACCAAGACGTAAAATTTACTATAAAATAATAAATTAAAAAATGGTTATAAGCCGCTTGGCTTATAACCAAATAGTACACAAGGGAGTGTATCAAAGTTATAGCGTATAAAGTGGTTACTGCATATAGCTAGTGCATTGCATCGTTGTAGTGCTCAGCCAAGCTTTCTTTTTGCCCTTCGGTTAGCGCTTTGCCCGCTAATTGAAATACTTCGTGCTCTTCTTCATCTAAGTGATGATGCACTAAATGATGGAGTTTTTTAGCCGCAACCAACCACGCTGGTGAACTCCTATCGGTTTCTTCAAGTTGTTCAATTAATTCATCAATATCATGATGTTCTGCCACACTATGGCGGGCTTTTTCGTGGGTTAGGTCTTCAAACATCAGTGGATTATAGAAATATCGCTCTTCAAATTTTGCGTGTTGTTTTAGCTGTGTTTTTAGTTCAAGCATTAATTTTTGACGCTCATCTGTATCACCATGAGTTTGAATAAGCGCATCTACTAATTTACGTTGTATGTCATGATCGGCGCGTAGTGCTTCAAAAATATTCATTTTATTTCCTACTTTACTCATTGTTTAAATAATATGAAGCAAATATAAGGCCATTTTTAATACACTGTAATACAAGGGGTTTTGTTTTTATTACAAAGAGATTATTTGAGAGGTGTGTAAAAATTACTATGAACTGTATAAAGATAACAACAAAAAGGGCTAATATTGCTACTAGCCCTTTAGTAAAATAACTTACTTATTCATAACCGTATTTAGCTAGCTATTTATTTGCGTCTTTTATTGCTTTAAGTTTAGCTGCGTGGTCAATTTCAAACGCGGGCATGTCTTTATTACCATCGATCAGGTAGTTATCCATCCAACGCATTAAACGTAAGCTGTAGTCGTACTGGGCTGCTACTTTACGGTTACCGTGGCCCTCGCCAGGGTAGTAAACTAAACGCACGTCTTTACCTTGCACTTTCATGTAGCGGTATAGCTCCATTGATTGCGCTGGATGTACACGAGGATCGTCTTTACCGTGCATAATTAATAACGGTGTTTTAGATTGCCCAGCCCAATAAATAGGGCTGCGCTCTAAGTACCATTGCCATTTATCCCAAGGGTATGAACGAGCATGTACTAGGTTCATTTCGTTAGATATATCGGTAGTGCCAAACTTAGATAATTGATTAGATACGCCGACAAACATTACGCTGGCAGCAAAGTGCTCAGTTAATTTTGTTGCGCCCCACGCAGAAGCATAACCGCCGTATGAGCCACCAGTAATACCAACACGTTTAGTGTCTACTAAACCTATATCAACAAGGTGATTTTTAAAATCAACTAAGTCATCAAACTCTTTGCCTGCGTAATCATTTTGGCCAAGTTTAGAGTAATCAACCCCTTTACCCGTTGAGCCACGATAATTTGGATAAAATACAGCGTAACCACGAGCCGCCCCCATTTGACCAGGGCGTGAGTAGTTAGTTAACCAACCGTCTTTGTCATGGCTTTCAGGGCCGCCATGTACCGACATGATTAATGGGTAACGTGTCCCTTTTTTATAATCAAGCGGATATACAAGTACACCATCAATTTCTACGCCGTCACGGGCTTTTAAATTAATTGTTTGTTGCTTGGCAAAGCGCTTGTCGTTTAGCCAAGTGTTTGAATCGGTTAAACGCTCTGCTTTTTTACTACGAACAATAAACACTTCGTTAGGGTGCTTTGCGGTATTGGCGCGCAGCGCTAAAGTTTTATCTGAAGCAGAAATACTTAGGCTTGAGGCAATAAATTGACCTTCTTTAACTATTTTTTTATATTTATTGCTGCCGGTTTTAATGCTGCCGACAAAGCTTTGGGTGCCTACATTGGCAATAAAGTTTAAGGTATTGCGTTTATTTTGCCATTCAATATCGGCTACGTGGCCGCTAAAGTTGGGTAACCACTCATCTACTTTACCGCTTTTTGTATCGGCTAAAAATAAGCGACCAGTAGCAGGATCGTGTTTATCTTGTGCGCCTAAAATTGCGATATAACGACCATCATGAGAAAGCTCTGCTGTACCAAGTTTACCCTCTGTGGCAAACGACATAGTGACTTGATTACTTGCTATATCAAACATATGCCATTGTGATCTTGTGTACTTATCATCAATTAACGCAGTAGGCTGAGTTTTAACCAGTAGCTTTTTGCCATCAGCAGCCCAATTAACATCACTAACATAGTTAGCTACATTGAGCGCGGTAGGTGAAAGTGGCTTATTGGTTTGTTTTAAATCAGCAATAAACAGCTGTTTGTTTTTTAAACCCTGCTCGTATACCTCTGCCATAAAGCCTAATTTTTTAAGCTCTTTATCAGATTTATCAGCTGCTGGCATTGCTAAAATAGCGAGGTGTTTATTATCTGGGCTTAGTGCGTAGCTTGAAATTGAGGTATCTTTTAACGACAGTACTTTATGTGCTTGACCGCCATCAACCGGAATTTGATAAAGCGCGGTAAATTTGTCGTCTTTTAATTTTGCTAAAAAGTAGATGGTTTTACTGTTGTTAGACCATTGAATGCTGCTAATACTAACCGACCCAGTAATAAAAGGGCGCTCTACACCTTTGTCGTTAACCACATATAATTCGCGGTAGTTAGTGCCATTTTCATCAACATACAGCTCACGCGGCACCGAGCGAGTAAAAGCGACGTTGTCGCCATCTGGACTAATACTGGTTTGAATAACTGATTGAATTTTTGGGATATCTTCAACCGTTAATGCTGTTGCAGCACTTACCAATGAGCTAGATAATCCCATTGCAAGCGCTAAGCTAAGTTTTAACATTAAACTTTCCTTTATATACACGTTAACTTGGCAGTATAACAAGGCAGATGTAATAGGCTAAAAAATGCGATTAACACACTGTTTATAAAGGTTAATGGGTAAAGCGATAATAAAAGTAACTACGCCAACTTTTATTACACGTGTTGGCGTATATTTTAATCAATGGATAGGTGATAAAAGCGCGTTACAAACTCTTTTTAGGCGGTAGTGCTACGTTGGCAAAAATTAACCCAGCTACCAGCGACATAAATATTAAAAACGTTTGCTGGCCTATATGTTCTGCATAAACAAAGTCTTGGCCTTCAATAAGCGAGTTTAAGCCAATATAGGTTTTGCTACCTGGCACTAATACAATTAAGCCTTGCATAGCAACAATTGAAGCAGGGGCGTTGGCCACGCGATTAAATAAGTTACTAAATATACCTACAGCTAATGCGCCAACAAAGGTTCCTAAGGTGTAATCGAGATACATAGCTGAGCCAATACTGGTGCCATAAGCAATAAAACCAGATGCAATAGACCACACGGCATGTTTAAGCTTGGTTCTAAATATGACTATTAGGCTGCTACACAGCAAAAATATAGCCAGCCAAGGCGTCCACGCTGGTAGTGGCGCAGGCTGCACAAAGTCGGCTTGTCCAAATAATGCAAAACCAATACCTATGCCAATAAAACCACCAAAGTAGAGTTTAAACAGCAACATGAATGAGTCCATCACCCGTGCTGTACCCGACACTAAGTGCCTTGCTGCAAGTTCAGCTAATCCTAGCGCTAATGCCAAACCCGGAATAAATACAATGATGGACGACAGTACCACTAAACGTATATTGATCTCTGGGGCAAAATAAACGCTAATAGCACAAGCAACGATTGACGATACAATTGCGACCAAAGGCTCAAGCATGTGGGCGACACGTTTTGAGCGCCCCGACCAAAGTACAAATAAGTATACAATAGATGAGAGCAACGCAGACCAAGCTACATCAAACCAACTGGTGCCCATTAGCATAGCAAACGCACCACCAGATGTGGCAAACGCAATGCCCGTAGTGAGTTTATTGTAAGAGTTTGGAGCAACAAAAATAATGTCTAACTGTTCATCTACTTCGTGCAAGGTTAACTTGCCATCAAGCATTTGATTAACTAAGTCGTCGGTGTCGGCAAGTGAGCCTAGGTCATGATCGCCAGGGTCTACCCGTGCAACATGGGTATACTCGTCTTCGTGGCCGTCGGTCCAAATAACAAAAGTAACAGAAGTAGGCGACATAACAAACGACGATTTAAGGTCTAAGTAGGTCGCAACTTCCATTAAATGCGCTTCTAAGCGGTATGCGGGCGTACCATATTTGTGCAGCATTTTACCTAATTTAACGATAAATTTGCGTTTTTCTGTAAAGGTTGCGTTTTTCAAATGCTTTTAAGCCAACGGTTAAATAACTAAGCTAAAAATATAGACAAAAAATACTAATCTGCCATAAAAAGTGCTAATTCAGAGTTCATCCAGTGGCTTTTGATTCAAGTGGGCAACATGTAGGAAGGGTGGTTCCCTTTCAAAAGTTGCCAACGAAGAAGAAATGTCACTGGTGAGCTCCCTTGGGCGAGTTTTAAATGAGCTTATACTGCGTTCCTCGAACTCAAAATAGAACCACTATTTTATCATTCAAGCGCCTTGGCTAAGCTCATTTTAATTCTCGCTGAATTGTACCGTTTAAGGTAGATTGGTATTAAAAATTTGCCCACGTTTAATGGGCGCGATTTTAAACACTAATTGGTGTGTGTCTAGTCATTTTTAATCTAATTTTTTATTTTTTTCAGCTATCCATTGCGACATGTATTGTGTGCTGCGCATTGTATGATGTTTGAGCATTTGGCCTGTGAAGTTTTTTTCGCGATGGGCGTTTAAATCGCTACTTATTGAATCGACTTTTTGAATTAGTGCAGCGCTTAATTGGGCTTTGTCATACAGTGTATTAAGTAGTGTATTGCCATCTTGTTGTGCTTGTTCAAATTCACTTTGATTGTTGTACATTTCAACGGCTGCACTTGCAAAATCATCGGCGGTGTTTGCTATTTTACCAGGCCAAGATAACTCATTATGCATGCCTTCACTGCCAATATTAGTGGTAACACTTGGGGTTTGCATTATCATTGCCTCTAGCAATTTGCCCTTTATACCTGCGCCAAAACGCAGTGGTGCTAAACATACTCGTGCGCTTTGCATTACCTCAAACGCATTATCGGCCCAGCCTTTAATTAAAAACCCCGTTTTAGGGTTGTTAAGTGCAGTTGCTTTTGGCGGCGGGTACGATCCATATATATGCAGCTCAGCTTTAGGCAGTTGCTTGCGAATAAGTGGCCAAATTTGTTGTAAATAAAGCACAGCATCCCAGTTTGGCGCGTGCCTAAAGTTACCTATGGTCATAAAGTGTTGGCGCTGCTCAAAGGTTTTAGTGCTGGTGGGCAATGTGTTTAAATCGACCATAAAAGGTAAATGGTGTAATAAGCTAGGCTCTATTTTAAATACATCATTAAGTAAACTCATTTCATAGCTAGAAATAATAAGGCTTAAATCGCAACGTAAGATGGCTGCAATTTCGCGTTTTGCTATGTCTGAATGCAAGTCGTTAGTGGTAAATTCTCGCTCGCCTTTGTGGGCTTCGTGGCGCGCATTACGCAAACATTGTAGATCTTCGGTATCTAAAATTTTCAGCGCATTCGGGCAATGCTTATCAACGCGCCAACCAAACTGCTCTTCCATCATAAAACGATCAAACATAACAATATCGGGAGCATATGCTTTAACGTAATCGTCAAAACTTTCGCAGTTAAGCGCAATGCTCTGGCTACTAATACCAAAGTCGTCAAGGTTGACCATGTGCTCGGTGCGCAGTGCGGGCGTTGCAAACTCTACTTGCCAGTGTTGGGCTCTAAAGGCATTTAATAACGACATCATGTGCGTGCCTGCAGCAGATGAGTTGGGCTCTGGCCATACGTAGCCAATTACCAGCACTTTTTTCATTGGCTAGGATCTCTTATTAGTAAGTTTAAATTTACCCATGTAAAAACAGGTAAGATTATTTTTTGTGATGATTATTACAATAATAACGATAGCAGTTTAGTAAATTTTAGCGCACTAGTTCTACACAATTTCAATGCTTATAAAGTCATTTGTTATTAATGGGTAATATTAAAAATATGACAGTATTGACTTTGTTATTCATTAGCGCTTTTTAGGTGCACAGCACTTTATAAAAAGCGCTGTAGTGTAGCTTAAGTTAGGGTGGCGATAAATCATTTACGCTATTTTGTATAACCTTAATGCTTTATGAATGGTGTAAAACATGTTTAGATAGCTTTATTAAACTAAATAATTACTAAAGGACAAAACATGAACGCTTTTAGGCTGTTAGTTGCCTTTATTGGCTGTATTGCATTACTGCCAATGAGCTATGCGGAGCAAGGATATCAAACGCCATCGGCTGAACTTGCTGCATTAGTTGATGCTAAATTATCGCCCACCAGTAGTTTGTCAGACGATGGCCAATGGCTTGCATTGTTTGAGCGAAAACGTGTAGTGTCGTTAGATGAGTTGGCAAAAGAGGAGCTTAAACTGGCGGGTATTAAACTAAACCCGGCAAACTTTTCACGCTCACGCGTAAGTGCAAAATACAGTGCGGTGCAAATTAAGCACGTACAAAGTGGTACGGTTATTAATATTAATAACTTGCCACAAGGTATTATTCGCGCGCCAAAATGGTCATCAAATAGTGAGTACTTAGCCTTTGTGGTTGAGCAAAAAAATGATGCGCGTTTATGGTTATACAATGTAAAAACAAAACAAGCGAATGAGCTAAATTCAATAGCGCTTAACTCTGTCCTTACTGCATCTCCCTATGAATGGCTACCCGATAGCAGTGCCTTGGTTGCAAATTTAGCCGTTAATTTAGGAAAAACCAGATTACAAAATGATAGCCAAAGTACGGTGCCTGTTATTCAGCAAAGTAGCGGTGAAAAAGCGCCTGCACGCACTTATCAAAACTTATTAACTGGCCCGTTTGATGAGGCGCAGTTTAAATTTTATGGCCAAGGGCAACTTGCCTATATAACGCTTGATGGTCATGCGCAACCGATTGGCCGCCCTGCGTTGTTTAAGTCATTTTCAGTATCACCCGACTCAACCAATATATTGGTGGCGAGTATAAACGAGCCATTTTCGTATCAAGTACCATACAACCGCTTTGCTACAACATGGCAAATATTGGGAATGCGTGGTTTTTCATTAGTTGAGCTGGCAAAACAACCATTAGCCGATAACATTCCACAAGGCTACGACAGTGTACGAACTGGCAGACGTGACTTTGAGTGGCGAGCCGATCAAGGTGCAGAGGTTATTTGGGCCGAAGCGCAAGATGGCGGTGATATGAAAACCGATGTTGAATATCACGACTTTATTTACAGCTTACGTGCACCATTTAAACGCGAGCCTAAACTGTTTGCTAAAGTAGAGCGTCGTTATTCGGGTATAGAATGGGGTAACGATAATATTGCCATGCTCAGTGATTGGCGCTTTAGTGACCGCCAAGTGCGCACCTATATTATTGCCCCTCGTGATGCTGATAAAAACCGCATATTATTTTCAGAGCGTAGTTACAACGATGCCTACAAAGACCCAGGCAGAGCAATATATGAGCGCAATGATTTAGGCAGCAAGGTAATAAAAGTGGTTGGCGGGCGCTATCTATTTTTACGTGGTAATGGTGCATCAGAGCAAGGTAATGTGCCATTTTTAGATCAATACGATGTAAAAACTAATAGCAGCAAACGTTTATGGCAATCAGCGGCACCTTATTATGAGCGTGTTCGTGCGTTACTTGATGACGAAGGCAAGCGTTTTATTACTATTAGAGAGTCTAAAACAGAGCAACCTAACTTTTTTATTCGTGATTTAAATAAACAAAATTTAACTCAAATTACTAATTTTGAGCACCCTTACCCGGCATTTAAAGGCGTAACAAAAGAGCAATTACGCTATACCCGAGATGACGGTGTTGAGCTTTCAGGCACACTTTATTTACCACCAGGTTATGATAAAACTCAAGGCCCATTACCTGTATTAATGTGGGCATACCCGCTTGAATATAAAGATAAAGCAGTCGCTTCTCAAGTGCGTGAGTCGCCTTATGAGTTTACCTCTATTGGTTACTGGGGCCCGATGCCTTACTTAGCTAAAGGTATTGCGGTATTTGACGATCCTAAAATGCCAATTGTAGGTATTGAGGGCAGTGAGCCAAACGATAACTTTAGAAAGCAACTAGTAGCCAGCGCACAAGCTGCTGTAGATGTATTGGTTAAAAAAGGCATTGCTGATAAAAACAATATTGCCATAGCGGGTCATTCATATGGTGCATTTATGGTGGCTAACTTATTAGCACATAGTGATTTGTTTAAAGCCGGTATTGCCCGCAGTGGCGCGTATAATCGCACCTTAACGCCGTTTGGCTTTCAAGGCGAAGAGCGCGATTTTTGGCAAGCTCAAAATGTGTACGCAAACATGTCGCCATTTTTTCATGCCGAAAAAATTAACGAGCCAATGCTAATGATTCACGGGCAAGAAGATCCGAATTCTGGCACCTTCCCAATGCAAAGTGAACGTATGTACGCCGCGTTAAAAGGCTTAGGCAAAGAAGTGCGTTTAGTCATGCTGCCACATGAAGCACATGGCTATCGAGCCCGTAAAAGCTTACTGCATGTGCTGTGGGAGCAAGAGCAGTGGCTAAACAAATACCTGTTAATGGATGAAGAGGCTGAGCCGGTAAAGGTAACAACTGAGCTAGTGGCAGAGCCAACACCGAGCCAATAGTAAAGTACGTGTTTATGCCGTGAGAGCAAGAAGACCCACTCTAAATCTCACTGCACCTTCCCAATGCAAAGTGAACGTATGTACGCCGCGTTAAAAGGCTTAGGTAAAGAAGTGCGTTTAGTCATGCTACCCCATGAAGCACATGGTTATCGAGCCCGTAAAAGCTTACTGCATGTGTTGTGGGAACAAGAGCAGTGGTTAGATAAGTACTTACTTAATGACTCTGCTGAGCCGGTAAAGGTAACAACTGAGCTAGTGGCTGAGCCAACACCGAGCCAATAGTAAAGTACGTGTTTATGCCGTGAGAGCAAGAAGACCCCCCTTAATCTCACGGCACCTTCCCAATGCAAAGTGAGCGTATGTACGCTGCACTTTAGAGTAAAAAAATGTATTTTTGCACTTTATCATCTCAGACTTTTGCCATGCATGAGTGTATAAAATTTCCAAACTCAGACGCTTTTTGTTTTTCATAATAAAGGGAAAATAACGCAAAAGCCTTGCTGTTCAGGGCTTTCAAGTGGGAGGTGTTTTACTAATAGGGAAATTTTATTTTGGGCTAATACTTTGTTTAGAGGAAGTTACCTTACCAAAAACAAGCTCAAGGTGAGCGAGTACAAATGCTCATATTACATATCATTTATCTTTCACCTTAGCTCTTTTTCATTTACCCTTTCGCCTAGAACCTATTACAACTTTGTCTTTAACCCATTACGAGTTTTAAATGATTGATATAACAGTACTCGCGGTATTTATTCCCACCTTCTTTTTCGTTTCGATCACCCCGGGTATGTGTATGACGTTAGCCATGACGCTAGGCATGAGTATTGGCGTGCGGCGCACTTTGTGGATGATGGTGGGCGAACTGCTCGGCGTTGCCACTGTTGCCGTTGCTGCAGTGCTAGGTGTGGCGAGTATTATGCTTAACTATCCAGAGGCGTTTGCTATTTTAAAGTGGGTAGGCGGTGCATACTTAATTTACATTGGTATAAACATGTGGCGATCTAAAGGAAAAATGTCGGTAAATACCAGCAATGCCACGGCTGTAAGTCGCCAGTCACTGTTTACGCAAGGTTTTGTAACTGCAATAGCCAACCCAAAAGGCTGGGCGTTTATGATCTCATTACTACCACCATTTATAAGCATTGAACATGACGTAGCCCCCCAACTATTAATATTGTTAAGTGTAATAATGCTTACCGAATTTTTAAGTATGTTGGCTTATGCAACGGGTGGAAAAAGTCTTCGATTATTTTTAACGCGCGGTAATAACATCCAGTGGATGAATCGTATTGCGGGCAGTTTAATGGTCGCCGTTGGTGTATGGCTGGCTTTAGGATAGTGCTTGAATAGATTAATTACCCGGCATTACAATATTAAAAAAGCAGTTTTATTTTTTTATTAGCTCCTAAAACGGGTAAAAAACATTGATTATGTAAAAATGAGCTAAAAGTATTAACCTCAGCTGAACGCCTTGCTGTGGTTACATTTGTTGCCATTTTAATTACAAGTAACAAAAGTTTCTTAATTTTCTGTATTGCAATTTGTAACAAATTCGGTAATTCTAACAAAATATTCAAGGAAGAATGAATTAAGTCAATGGCTTAGCTACATGCTTTCTTGCCTTTTAAATGTACAGGGAATTGCCACATGAAAAAAACTATCCTTTCTGCGCTTATTTTTGCTCCTCTTTTTGCTGGCTGTGTGTCTACAGCTGATACTTCTGGTGACTTAGATCGTAACGCTGTTGTTGCTGAGTTATCTACACGCATGGATACACTTGGTTACCAACACCCGGTAGACATTGTGCCAGGCATCAATGAATTTCTAAATGCATCGGCTATGGTGCTTGAGCGCCAATATAAAGTAATGGGTCAGTACCGTACGTCTACTGATAATCATCGTGATGTTCAAGCTTTTTTATATGCATACAAAGATGCAACACCTGAAGAGTTACAAACAGCTATAACTGAATTTGACGCGGGTGCAAAAAATAAAGATGAAAAAATTGGTCATAAAATTGCCGCCTATAACCAAGCAAACGAAGGTATTTATCAACAAAACGTCGCACTTGCTACCGACTTAACCGTTGAAATTGCAAAGTCTGCTTATATTTTATCTCAATATAAAAATGAAGTAGCGATGGCATTAGCGCTCAGTGCTGGCAGTAGTATGATGGGTATGTTTGCTGGTGAGGAAGATGAAGCAGAAAATCCAAAAGATATTGGTGTGGCATTGTTAAAAGCAAAAGATCAGCTTTCGCTAGCATTAGAAGCGAATGAAATTATTGAATTAGAGCAAGCGACTATTTCATCAATTAATGAGTTACAGCTAGAGCTAGAAGCGAAAGGTTAATGAAAACAAGCATTTTTGCCTTTTTATTGGCATTTGCTTGTACAAGCTCAGCGCAAAGCTGGCCTGTTTGGGTAGTTCAATCGCAACAAAGTGATGAATACATTACTGCGGTGGGTATTGGTGAGAGCCGCTTAGCTGCAAAGCAAGCGGCTTTAGCCGAGATTGCAACCCAACTCAGTGTTGATGTGAGCACCCAGCAAACACAGTCGTTGAGCAAGCAAAACAATAAATTAACCAGCTATTTTGAGCAAGCAACAACACTCAATAGTTTACCGTTTACATTAACGGGGGTTGAAGAGTTAAATGCAGTTGCACAAAACAACTTATTTGCTTTAAAAATGGGTGTTAAAAAGTCGGTTATAGTAAAAACGTTAAAATCTGATTTATCGGTACTATCACGAATTACCCCTCCAGAAAAAAATGCTGAGCAACGTTTTATCTGGGCACTGCAAAATAGTGGTTTACTAAACCAAGCGATAAAAAAGTTAGCAGTATTGGAGCATTTGTCAGGCCCTGAGTTGTTTATTAAATCAACACTAAATAATTTATTAACTGAACAGTCAATTGCACTTAATGCAGTTGCGTGCGATGTGATTGGTGCAATCAGCGCACACGAAATTAAATCAGCTTTAAACGACGCATTACCTCACAGCGGCGACACACAACTATGGCTTCGTCCGCAATTGCGTTGGCAATACGCGCAAACTACAACTAAACACTCTGCAAAAGCCATTTTATCACTAGCACTAACACGCAGTACTAGTCCTTTTAAAGTGTTATTGCAACACGATTTAAATGCCCAAGAAAGTGCCGCTACGCGGGAAAACGCCAAACAAAAAGTGATTCAAAACTTAGTTCAACAACTTAAAGCGCCTGCTAGCCAATGGCTGTTTGATATTTAGGAATAATAATGAAATTAGTAAAAAAATTAACCCTGTCAGCATTAACACTTGCCTTATTAGCTGGTTGTCAAACAAAGCCTGGCAGCAGTACACAAGTAGAAAAAGTAAGTAATCGTGCATCGAATGCGGTTGTTGCTAAAAGTGCCTACGACTTTAAAGATCACGATATTACCATTCCTGCCTATTTTGATACTCAAGGGCTAGAGCGTTGCACCTTTGATGTTAACAATGAGGCCGATAGTTGCCCACTGAAAAAGCCCATAGTACGTATGTATTTTGACTTAGCCCAAGTAGCTGGCAGTGGCATTGGTGTAGATGCAATGCGTGAGTTCGATAATGAAAATTTACTCTTTATGCTCGAAAACCAGTTTGCCGGTATTAGTCGTTTTAGAATTATTACTCGCGATGACGATACAATTTCCAAAGAGCAGCAAATAATATTAGAACAACAGGGTATAAAAACGGCCGCTAAAAGAGCTGAAGTAAGGGCATTAATGCCAGACTTTATTGTAAAAATAGATTCACTCAGAACACTAAAAACCGAAGGGGGTTACAGCGATTGGGCCAATTACACGCTTGAGCTTACCACTGGGGTTATTAACCCTCAAACTCGGGAAAAATTATCACACCCCAACCTTGGTAAAATACGGGTTAAGTCAGAAGACGTGCGCGAACGCTCAGAATTGAAGTTTCACCGAGTAAATAATCGTTATGTTGCTGGTTTTCGATTTGATGATAGTGCCCATGTAAATGCAGTAATCAATGATATGGGCTCGCGCGGTATTGATATTTTACTTACCCGTATGCTCAGTGAAATGCCTGCAACAGCTCAAGTGTTAGGTATTAAAGGAAATAAAATTAGCCTTGATCGTGGCCAAAATGCCGGCGTATTACCTAACGAAACTATGATTATTTTTAGTTATGAAGCGGGTTTTGTGGAGCCAATTGGCGTTGCGAGTGTCATGCCTTCTAGTAACAGTGCTCAAGGCGAAATTATCCGCTGGAAAAATTCTGACATTGCAGATGACGTTAAAGATAAAGCCGAAAATGGTATTTATCGCCCAGCAAAAGGTGCAAAAATATTTGCTGTATCGGTAGGCACACCAGCTGGATTTTTGGAGAACCGGACATGATCAAAAAGCTTTGCTTATTAGCGTTATGCTCCTTAAGCGTACAAGCACAAGTGGATGTTTTAGCTGATGGAACATTACAAACCCAGGCGTGTGCTTATGGGCGAGGTGGCACTGCTATTTCTGGTGCAAAAGCGCAGGCAAGTGCTGAGCTTATAAGTTTTATTAAAGGTAATAAAAGCCTGACAACGCAAAGCGCACAGCAGCATTTAACAACAAATTTAACAGATGATGCCGCTAATTTATATGAGCAGCAACGCACTACTATGATCGAAGGTTTGAGTGCAGGTGCAGTCCCTTTAAATTACTCAACGCCAACACTCAGTGGTAACGACACTTGCATGACGGTAAGCCTTAACCCACAAGAATTAGGTGAAATACAAGAGCAAAGCTGGCAACAAGCGACCCAAGATATAAGTGTGACAGTAATAGGTCAAGGCTGGAAAAAAGAAGGTAAAACAGCATTAATTAATGCTGAGCAAGATGCACTACAAAGAGCTGTATCTCAGGTGGTGGGGGTTTGGCTTACGCAGCAACACACGCAATCGTCAAGCATGAGTATGGATATTGTTGATGGTAATGAGTCAACCAATATGCAGGAGTTGATTGGCCAGCAGCTTTCTAGTCATAGTGAAGGACTGGTTAAAGAGTGGCAGACGCTCCAAAGTAAGCAGTTAAAAAATGGTGGCGTAGAAATTACGATAATGGCGGTAGTAGAAAAAGCACCGCTAATTCAGCAGGCATCGCAATTGTTGAGCATGATTGGCTCACCTAGAGTACAAGTAATCGCTCCTGAGCCATTAAAAACAGAGTTAAAAGTTTGGTTGAGTGAGCAAGGCATTGAAGTAGGTGATGCGGCGAGTTTAGTTATTTATGCACAATCTGATGTTATTAAACGTGGTAATAATCGTCAACTTCGCTTAAGTGTTAATGTGCGAGATTTAGCTGGCAATATTTATGGGAATTGGAAAAACGATCCTTCATTTATGTCTTTGCCTGATGACCCTTACGTAGAAAAAGATTTAATGGCAGTACATTTAGCCAGTGAATCGCAGTCAAAAGCATTGCACAGCACGCTTAATACTGCGTTTACTCAAGTTGTTGCAAGAGGCGGATTAGTAAGAGAAGTTCTGTTGCCAAGTAATAAATTAACGCAACCAGAAAAATTGCATGCAGTATTAAGCACGTTAGGTGGTGTAAGCGACGTAGCTATCGATAAGCGCAGTGACTATACAGTTGCAAGCCTTAGATACAAAGGTAATACCGGTGAACTTGCCCATGCACTTGATCAAGCATTAGCAACGATTACCGTAAAAACACTTTCTAAAATTACAATCGAAAACGACTTTACACTCAGGTACAAATAAGGACAGATGATGAAATTGAAAATATTAACATTAGCAATGGTTTTAGCTATGCCTGCAATTGCAGCTGAAGAATTTAGCTTAACAGACATGATCCCAGCTCGCCCTGGTGCACAAGTAGCTAACGCAGATCAAGCCCAAGTGTCGGGCGATGTAGTGGTTGCAAAAGATACTAATGTAGCGGTAGCTGTTGCTCATCAAGCGCTGATTGATGACGACGAAGACGGTATTAAAATGATTCAAGTAGGCAGTGGTACTGGTATTTTATCAATTGGTAGTGCTAGCTATAACACTTATGACAACATGAATGCGACATTGCTTTCAAAACGAGGCGCTTATAATCAGGCTTATTTAATTGCTAAAAAGCAATTAATAGAAAACATGAAAGGTGTTGAGCACCAATGTAGCAATGTAGTAAGTGCAACGATGGATGTAATAGATACCGGTGTTGAGGGTGTTGCAAACGAGCAAACTAATATGATGGAAGCGTGTAAGGAGTCGGTATCGGGTTCTTTAGCCGGTTTTGTTACTTATGACGTGTACGATAACAATGAAGAAAAGGGAGTACGCGTTAGTTTAATTTCAACACCTAAAACACGCTCGCAAATAAAAGGTAATCGTGGTGCAGTTGCTGTGACTACAGAGCCAAATGCTATTTTTCAGCAAGTAATTAGTGATGTTAAATCAGGTGTTTTACCGCCGGTTGGCGCAAAAGTGTTAACTAACGCCGATAGCGGAGAAGTAATAGTACTAGGTTATGGTTCGGCAATAATACGCGGTAATAAAAATAATAAAGTGGCGCGTAAATTAAAAGGTGCTGCTAAATCACAATCGCAAACGCGTGCACGCTCAGCGCTTTTAGCCACTATGCAAGGAGAGAAAGTATATTGGGAAGGTAGCTTTGACGAAAAGCAAATGGAAGGTACTCAGCAGTTTGAATACGACGATCCTAACCTAAATGATCCACAGCAAGTAAAAGTGCTTGAAGAGGATCGAAATACATTTTTAAACCAATTAAAAATGTCTGATGAATATGCAACATTATCTAAAGGTAAATTACCACCAGGTGTGAGTGTAAAGAGCTTTGCAAGTGATGACGGCTTTTGGCAGTACAGCGTAGCAGTTTATGCGCCAAGTTTAGAAGCAACGGCGCGCCAAGCAGCTAAAGAAATGACAGGTAATAACGGCAATACAGTAAATGGTATGAGCCGCTCTGGTCATAAAATTAAAGCAGTGGGTGGCTTAAACGAAAAAGTGGCTAATCCACAAGGTGCTTCGGGTAAAGTAGCGAGTGAAGAGGAGCTTTAATGCTAGCATCTATTTTAGCGCTTTCGTTGGTGGCTTCGGCCACCTTCGACTCAGAGCAAACAATTGAACAGCAAACTGCTTTTTTTAAAAGTCAGGCTAATGGTCAATACGCCCGAGTTAAGGCGTTAAAATCGAGTGCAAAAAATGCGCTTGAGCAGGCATGTCGTAATGCATTGACCCTGCCACAGCGCAGTATTATAAAAAGTACCTTAGCTAATAAGCTTAATATTACCTTACCAGAATCGGTGAGTTTTATTGAAGCTGAGGTTACGGGGTATAAGCAAGAAAAACAGCAAGAATGGCTAACCTGTACAGGTATTGTTACCCCTGCTGCTGCAGATATAAACGAGGCAGGCTTAGCAATTAGAGCAGCATGGCAAGTAGGCAAACAGCAAGATAAAAACAACTTGCGTGCATTACTTAAAATAGCAATGGCTCACCCATCGACTATATCAGATGCCGTTGCACTTGTTGCCGATCAATCACCGCAAAGCGAGCGCCTAGCTTACCTGGATAAATACTTAGTAGCCGATGAACTTAAACTTGATGACGCTAAAGAGTCTGTGGCGCAAGCATGGTTTAAAGACATGCGCTACCAACAAGTTATTTCATTAATGCAACAGTGTGAAAGTGTTGATTGTAAACGCTTAGGTTTAGCCGCAGAGGCTGAGTATGAGCAGCAAAGCGCAGATGATTTAAGCAGCTACTTTTAATTTATAAGGATATAAAAAGTGTACTTGAAAAGTAAATACTTACTAAGGTTAAGTACTATTGCGTGCCTTACTTTAAGTTTAAATAGCCTAGCCCAAACAAGTGATGAAGCCGAATTTGAAGCTTTTTTAAAGCAGCGTCAAAGCGAGTTTAGTCAGTACAAACAACAACAAAAGCAAGAGTTTGAAGCGTTTGTGAGTGCCTGGCGTGATGCAGAAAGCGCTTATTTAAAACAAATAACTGCAAAATGGCAAGACCCAAATCTACCCAGCTCAAAAGTGTGGGTCAAATATAGTGACGATTTAAATAAACGCACCAGTGTAAATTTTGAAAGCGGTGAAGTGGTTGTTGAGTTATTAAGTAGCAAAAGCGATGAGCAAGCCGTTGAATATGCAAAAGAGCAGTTAAACGAGCTCTCACAGGTAACCGTAGATAAAACGCTTGCCAAAGATCCAATTTACATTACAGCTAATAACACACTTAATAGTAAAAGCATTATTTCAACAGGTAAGCCTTTAAATAAAAAGGTTAAACAAAGTAAGCCACTAACAGCTACTCAATCTAAAAAAGTAGCTGAGCAAACAGTGCTCTCTACAGAAATTGTACAAGAGGTACTAGCTGCAAAGGCTCCTGTAATAACTAAGCAAAAAGACAGGGTGACAATTAGCTACAAATTGCCTGCTAATACGCTTTCAAACCAAGCAAAGCGTTATTTGCCAGAGGTAAAAGTACAAGCTGCGCGTTACAACTTAGAGCCAGCCTTATTGTTAGCAATAATACATACTGAGTCGAGCTTTAATCCACTGGCACGCTCACCTATCCCTGCATTTGGTTTAATGCAAATAGTGCCTACTTCTGCCGGTAAAGATGTAAGTAACTTCTTGCAAGGTAAGCCGTTATTGCTTAGCCCAGAGTATTTATTTCAGGCTGATAATAACGTAGAAGCGGGGAGTACTTATCTGCATATTTTAAGTAATCGCTATTTTAAAAATGTACGTAACGAGCAATCAAGACTGTATATGAGCATAGCCGCATATAATACTGGCCCAGGCAATGTAGCTAAAACTCTCAGTGGCTCAAACTCACTAAATCAGGCAAGTATTGCTGCTAATGCAATGTCGGCAGATAAGATTTATACCTATATGGTTAATAACTTACCTGCACAAGAAACCCGTAATTATTTACAAAAGGTGGTTAAACGCACCGCATATTATCAAGCACAATTGAAAGGAATTTAAATATGAAAAAGTTATTACCAGTAATAGCCGCTTTGGCGTTAGGTGCGTGTTCAAGTACAGAGCAAACGCAATCAGCACCGCTTGCTAAAAATGATTCAGTACCAAATTGGGTACTTTTACCTGTATCAGATAAAGGTTTAGCTTCTTCGTCATGTGTACCTTGGTCGGGCAGTATGTCTACAGATAGAGCGCAGGCCATTGCAGCAGCGCGTGCAGATCTATCGCAGCAAATACAAGTAAAAGCAAGTGTTATGGACCGCCTATATCAACGTAAAGCGCAAAGTAATGATGAGCTAAATGTAGGTGGTACATTTGAGCAAGTAAGCAAACAAGTTGCAGAGCAAAGTCTTGTTGGCGCTATACCTCAAGAGGTAGCATTTGCACGTTTAGATGGCAAAAAACAACTTTGTACCTTAGTAGTAATGAGCAACACACAAGATACCTTTAATAACCTAGTGGCTAAATCGGGCAAACGTTTAGACCCAGGTTCACGCGAAGCGCTTTACGAAGAGTTCAAAGCGCAAAAAGCAATGAAAGACTTAGAAAAAGAACTCGATAATTTAAATAAGTAATTGCTACACATTATTTTTAATTTAATAGCGTAATTAGCTTTAATTAAATATACAGCCGGTTAGCCTTATTTAGGCTAGCTAGTTAATACCTATGAGGGCTAATAAGCGCTCATTTTTTGTGAAATAAAAACTCACTGACTATTTTAAAAAGGACTAAAAAATGAAAGATGTTTTTTTCTTTGAATCTATGCTGACACCTAAAATCATTACTTTTGTATATTGGTTAATGTTACTGGGTGCTGTAATTTCTGGTGTAAGTACTATGTTTATGCAGTACGGTGGTGGTTTTTGGGCCGGGCTTGGTATTATTGTTGGTGGCGTAATTGGTGCTAGAATTTGGTGTGAACTACTTATCGTTTTATTCAAAATTCACGAGAATTTACAAAAAATAGCTAATAAATCAGAATAAATTTTCAGCGTGTCATAGTAAGTTTCAATTAGAAGCAAAACCAGACACGCTATTTTATTTTCACCACTTTGAGGTTTAAAAAGCCTAAAATGCATTCGCAAAAATAGTTTTAAGTAAATTATTTACAAAGAGGTTAAGAGCGCTGCGCTTCTTACTTTTTGCTGTTACTGTTACGTTGTTTTAACCAAGAAATAAACTCAGCTGCGGGCATAGGATAGGCCATATAGTAGCCTTGCATACCGGTAATATTAAGTTGTGTGAGTGTTTTAGCTTGCTCTGCGGTTTCAACGCCTTCGGCAATAACATTAAAGCCAAGGTTGTGCGCAAGCGAGATTATAGTACTCACAATGGCAGACCCTCTATTACCTTCATGTATTTTATCAATAAAGCTTTTATCTATTTTTAGTTCACTAACGGGGTAAGTGTGTATATAGGCTAGCGATGAATAGCCAGTGCCAAAATCATCAATCGAAAACTTGAACCCTTTAGCTTTGAGTTGCTGCATTTGTGCAATATTTTCAGCCATATCATCCAGTAAAATACTTTCGGTTATCTCCAGTTTAAATCTTGTAGGGGATATACCAAACGCATCTACAATGCTAACAATATTGTTGTATAAGGAATGTGTTATAAACTGGCAGGCGCTAATATTAATAGCAACACAAAATGAATCATAAAGTTGCTGTGTTTGCTCTAAGGTTTTAATTAACATGCAAGCGTCAAACAATACACTGCTTTGCAGTTGATCAATCAGACCAGATTGTTCTGCAACAGGAATAAAGTAGTAGGGTGATATAATGCCTTTTTGGGGATGTATCCAGCGAATTAATGCCTCAGCGGCTATAATGTTACCTTGGCAATCAAGTTGCGGCTGAAAGTAAGCCACAAATTGTTTTTCTTTTATTGCAGTTATAATGTCGCTTTCTAGCTGTAAACGTAAGTCTAATTCGTGTTGCAGTGCCGGATCGTAAAATGCAAAACGATGGCCGCCAAGTTTTTTGGCGCTATACATAGCTGTATCAGCCCGCTTTAGTACATCGTTGCTTGTTGTGTCTGGGCCTTCAATAAAACTAATGCCAATACTGGCGGTAATTTTGTAACTACAGTTGCTTATTTTAAATGGGTTTTTGAAGCAGTCGAGTATTTGGTTAGCACACACTATTGCCTGGCTTTGTGCACTGTTTTTATTACTACTTAGGTGCTTAGGTAAAATTACAAATTCATCACCACCAATTCGCGCAATAATACCTGCTTTTTTAATCACGGCTTTTAACCGCATAGCAACTTCGAGTAAAACCTCGTCGCCAATAACATGGCCTAATGAATCATTAATACGCTTAAAGTCATTTAAATCTAAAAATAATAGAGTGCCAAATGAAAGCTGCTTTTTAGATTTGCTGATCATTAATTCGAGCGTGTCAGTTAGCATGCGGCGATTAGGTAGAGTGGTTAATGGATCGTAAAATACCAGTTTTTTTACTTGCTCTTCAGCAAGCTTACGCTCGGTAATGTCGCGTATCATCCATAAAACATGTTTTTTATTTGGCTCATCAAGTAGGTAGTTATTAATAACTGATGTTCTAGCTTCAAAAATATGTCGGTTACCCATACAATTAAGTTCGTACTCGTACAGCTGTACTTGCTCTGTTTTCAGTGTTTTAGTAATGATAGAGATTACTTTATTAGGATCACCTAATGGCAGTGAGCTTATGCGTTGCTCATTACTTAAGCTATTACATTGTAGCTCGTTGCTAGCACCATAACTTTCAATATACCGCGCTTGCTCATCAAAAATGATTCCTAAATCGGGGATCACTTCAATAAATGCTTTTAACTTATCGTTAGAGCGTTGTAGCTCTAAACTAAGTGCTTTTTCTCTTGCGACAGAGCGCGCTTTTTCTATTGCTAGGCCCGATAAATGAGTAAAGCGTTCAATAAGCTTTAAATCTAATGCGGTTGGTGCGTTTGGGTACATGTAATAAACGGCAAAACTACCAAGTACTTTGTTATCTGAGGAAAAAATCGGAGTAGACCAACATGCTTGCAAACCATGTGCTAGTGCAATAGCTTTATAATTAGCCCAAAGTGGGCTAGTAGCTATATTACTAACAATAACTTGTTGCTGCGTATACACCGCAGTGCCACATGACCCTACATTATCACCAATTGTAACACCGTCTATTGCTTGGCAATATTCAGGGGGGAGTTTAGGCGCAGCACCATGGCGAAGTTGGTTGCCTTCTAAAATTAAAATTGAACTTTTAGCATTTTTAGAGTCAATTATCGCTTCAATTTGCTCGCAAATAGTATGCAGGCACAGGTGTATATCTACACCTAATGCGATCTGCTCTATAATCTGTTGTTGGGCTGCAAATAATGCTGAATGTTGTGCTGGAGTCACTCAGAAAAGTTCCTAAATAATAGTTAATGTGTCTGAGCGCATAGCATTAATAAAAACGAGGAATTTATTTTATATTAATTAAGCAGCACCTTATTGATATTGTAAACATTATCTAATTTAACTCAATACTAGGATCGAATAAAATTTAAACTCTTTTTGTTTTAATTTTTAACTGGTTGTTATCATTTGTTATATAGAACAACAATACGAGTAGTTATAAGTGTTGCTTAGTACCTAATGTGACTTCAGCGAAGTGCTTTTTTAAAATATCGAGTAACGCATAAGTCTTTGCAGCAATAAAATCTCGTTTTGGCGTTACTGCATACACAGTGTAGTTTGAACGTTGCCAGTCTTTATGAAGTTGCTTTAACTCTTTGTTTTTAATGCGTTCGCGCACTTCTGGCTCTGGTAGCATTGCATAACCTAATCCATCGCATACTAATTGAATAACTGATTGCATATTATTTACTTTTATACGCGGAGCTTTAAGTGTGTATGGTGCGCTGTTTGGCTTAAATAATTGATAGTTTAAATGGCTGTGAGCTATATGAGTGTACTGGTTTAATTGTTCAATACATTGATCATTTTTTGCTAAAGGGTGTGTCGCATTAACACAAAGAGCATAAGGCCATTGGGCTAATTTTCGGGCTATTAAGTTTGAGTCGTTAAGTGGGCCAATACACAATGCTAAGTCGGCTCCTTCTTTAAGCATATCAATAGGTTCATCTGTTAAAATTAGTTCTATGTTTAATTTTGGATGTAGCTCTATTAAGCGTTTTAATGGCTCAGAAAGTAACCCAGCGCCAAAGCCAACAGGGGCAACTAATTTAAGTTTGCCACTTGGTATACCGGTTAAATACTGTAGTTTTTGTTTTGTCTGCTCTGCTGTTTGCAGCAGCTTTTTACAGCTTTGATAATAAATATCACCCGCTTCAGTTAAGCTTAATGATCGTGGACTGCGATTGAATAAGTTTAATCCAACCTCTTGTTCTAGTGTTTTAATTTGCTGACTTACAGCAGAAGTTGTCATGCCTAATTGTTTAGCAGCTAAGCTCATACTGTTTGTTTCTACTATGCGCACAAACATAGTTAAAGAGCGTGTTAACTTGATATTCATAGTGATTAAGTTTTCCTTAATTTAATTATTAGCATACTTATATTGCTCGGCAATGCACTTATCCTTAATATTGTAAACGCTAATCATTATCAATTAATAATTCTAACATGGGAAACAAATATGAACACCGCAAGTCGACAATTATTGCCTTTAAGTGCCGCAATTTTATTTACCTTTACAAATTATGCGCAAGCAAATAAAACAAACGATGATATGGAAGTGATGGTGGTCACTGCATCAGGGTATGAGCAGCTAATTAAAAATGCTCCTGCATCTATTAGTGTGATTGATAGAGAAGAGTTAGCGAGTCGTTTTTACCGTGATTTAACCGACGCTATGACAGACGTGCCAGGCGTTATAGTGACTGGCGGTGGCGACAGAAAAGATATTAGCTTACGTGGCATGGCTAATGGCTATACATTAATATTGATAGATGGCCAACGACAAACATCGCGTGAAACACGGCCAAACAGCGATGGCCCAGGCGTTGAGGGAGCATGGACACCGCCTATTGGGGCCATTGAACGTATAGAAGTTATTCGCGGTCCAATGTCATCTTTATATGGCTCTGATGCGATAGGCGGGGTAATCAATATAATTACTCGTAAAACACCTGAGCAGTGGTACGGCGAGGTGCGTTTAGATAGTACGATTCAACAAAGTAATGAGTCTGGGAACATTAACCAAGCTAACTTTTTTACAGCGGGCTCATTAGTTGATGAACTACTTGGAATACAGCTATACGGGCAATTTACAAAACGCGATGAAGATGACCTAGTAGCTGGTTTTAGAGGCAAAGAGCAAAATAATCTTAAAGCTAAGTTTATAGTAACACCTAATAAAAATCACGAGGTTACATTAGAGCTCGGTCGTGCTGAACAAACGTTAGATGCGACTGTGGGTAAAACAATTGCGCCACTTGCTCCAGAGGAAAAGTGTGGCCGCAGTGGTTGCCCTGAATCAACAACTACACAATACGAGCAAAAAACCATCTCGGTAAGCCATAATGGTTATTATGACTTTGGTAGTTCTAATAGCTATATAAAGTACGATGAATACAATAATAAATCACGTGAAATGCTTATTAAAAATACAGATGCACAAACGATGTGGAGTATTCCGCTTGCGAGTGAGCATAATGCGACATTGGGCGCTTCCTATAAAAAAGAAGATTTAACCGATCATACCAGCAACAAATTAAGTGATGTATCGCAAATAGATAACGAGCAATGGTCTATATTTAGCGAAGATGAATGGCGAACCAGCGAGTTTTTTGCATTAACCGGCGGTATTCGATACGACCATGATGGTAGCTTTGGCGGCCATATTAGCCCACGTTTATATGGTGTGCTTAATGCGAGCGATAATTTAACCGTTAAAGGAGGTGTATCTACCGGTTTTAAAGCACCTAGTTTACGAGCAACTACGCCAGAATGGGGGCAGGTTAGTCGCGGCGGTAATATATACGGTAATGCGAATTTAGCGCCTGAAAAATCAATAAATTATGAAGTAGGTGTTTATTACGATAAAGGTGAAAAGTTCAGTACCTCGGCCACTGTTTTCTATAATCAGTTTGACGATAAAATATCACGTATAGCTTGCCCATTAACTCAATGCACCGACGGTCCAAATGAATTTGGTTCAGACCCAACAACCTACGTAAATGTAGATGAAGCAGTAACACAAGGGTTTGAGCTATCAGCATCGTTTAAACTAAGCAGTAAAGTAAGTGCAAGCGCTAATTATACTTACACCGAATCGGAGCAAAAAACGGGCACTTATGCAGGAAGCCCATTAAATCAATTACCAACACACTTACTGCAAACCTCTGTTAATTGGGTTTTAAGCGATGCATTTAGTGCATGGGCACGTATGCACTATCGCGGGGAAGAAAGCCAACCTACAACTGGGCCATCGCAAAGTAGCTTAATTGCTCCAAGCTATACCACAGCAGATTTAGGTGCAAACTATCAATTAAGTAACAACATTAAATTAGGCGTGGGAGTTTATAACTTATTTGATAAAGAAATTAGCGAAGTAGAGTATGGTTATGTAGAAGACGGACGTCGTTATTGGGCTTCTTTAGCATGGCAATTTTAAGTACTTTAATTAGCTATTTAATGACTTCTTTTTAAAAAAATAAATAATGGCTATATACTAAATAGCCATTATTTATTGTAGTTAGGCATCAATTTTATTGCAGTAAATGCAGCCAGTATTAAAGTTTGTTTAAAAAAACTGATAAATTATAAAATGCGGTTGGCTTTTACGCTTGAGTCGCTTATTCTAGGCACATATATGTAGCTGCTTAGTTGACACTTAAATGTTATTACTGCTTGCTATTACTCTATAACCGCACTTAATCCGCAAAGGTAACACCTCGTTTGAACCACCTAGACAACCATAACCAAGTTAATAAAATAAATGTTATTAGCACCTTTTATTTAGCAGAAAACCTGTGAAAATACCTAAACGCCTACAACCGCTAGTTGATGATGGTTTAATTGATGACGTACTCAGCAGGCTTATGAGCGGTAAAGAAGCCGATGTTTTTGTAGTGCAGTGTGGCGATCATATTCGCTGCGCTAAAGTTTATAAAGAAGCCAGTAAACGTAGTTTTAAAAAAGCCGCACAATATCAAGAAGGCCGTAAAGTTCGTGGTGGGCGCCAAGCGCGTGCTATGGGTAAACGCTCAAGTTATGGTCGCCAATTAGAAGAAGAAATTTGGCAAAATGCCGAAGTTGATGCGCTATCACGTTTAGCGAGTGCCGGTGTACGTGTACCCGACACCTACGGCTGTATTGATGGTGTGTTGCTAATGGAGCTTGTGTGCGATGACAGCGGCGACGTTGCCCCGCAGTTAGGTAATGTAGCTCTTAGTGAAGAAGAGGCGATTAGGCAGCATAGCTTAATGATGCATTACATTAAATTAATGTTGTGTGCGGGTATCATCCACGGTGACTTATCAGAATTTAATGTATTGGTTGACAGCAAAGGCCCTGTAATTATCGACTTACCGCAAGCGGTTAATGCCGCAGCGAATAATAGCGCCGAAGCAATGTTTGCTCGCGATGTTAATAATATGCGCCGTTATTACGGCGAATATGCACCGGCTTTATTGCAAACTCAATACGCCAAAGAAATGTGGGCATTATTTTCTGAGGCAAACTTAACGCCTAACTCCACTTTAACAGGTGAATTTGAAGATAACAGTGAAGCCGCTGATGTTGATGCAATACTTGAAGAAATTGAAGCTGCTCGTGAAGAAGAGCTGGAGCGCTTAGACCGTATTCGAGACGTTGACGAAGATGCTTAAACTTAATTAAATTAAGCTGATGTCTAGCGTGTAGTAGCTAGACATCAAACCGTTGCAGTTAAATTCAATAAAACAAAGGTTAACTTAATCGCGGCCTGAGCCCGTATAAAGCAAATGTTTTTTGTTTTAACGCTTTCTCTTTCACCTTGAGTAATTTAGCTGTTATTTCACTCCTATTCCCTGCGCTTTAAAGTACTGCTGTATTTCATTTGTATGTGGTTTAAATGCACGCCAGCGGCCAATGGCTTTGTTGTTGAGTGGTTGGCGAACCTGCACTTTACTGGCGGTAGAAACCGGCGCTGTATTTAAATGAAAATCAATACACTGCGGTTGCCACGCTAAATCACAAAACTTAACTAAATCTTTAATTTGCGCTTCGGGCTGCGCTACTAATTCCTCGTACTGAACTAATTTTATTGTATTTTTATGCAAACTTTGAAAATGCTGCATTAGTTTATAAAAACGGCTATAAAATTTAGCGGTATCAAGTAAGTCTAACGAATAAGCGTAATAAGGGTTATTAATACTAAATAGTTGGCGATAGTTACCAATACAGGTGTCCATTGGATCGCGTAGCAGGCAAATTATTTTTGCATTAGGTAATGCTTTAGTTATTAAATCAATATAAAAAAAGTTAAAAGGGAGTTTATCAATAAAGTGTTTACTATTGCCTGTAACTACGCGGGTAGCATTTAAGTAATGAGTACCAAGTTGCTCAAAGTTCATTTGATAAGCGCTACTCAGGGTTTGGTTATCAAGCACGTGCGGCGAGGTAGTTTGGCTTATTTTTTTAACACACAGGCCAAAGTCTTGCAGTTCGCCTGCAGATTGCACGTCGCTGTGGCTTGATAAAATACGCTCTACTAAGGTGGTGCCAGAGCGCGGCATACCTAAAACAAAAATAGGCTCCTTGCTTGGGTTACCTGAGGCGTTTAGCTTGTTGTGCTCAAGGCTTAACTTTTTAATATGTGCAAATAAAGCCGCAGATCCCTCGTTATCAAATGGGCTGTTTTTAAGTTTATCGGCTTTACCTTGTTGCAGTGCTATAAAAGCATCCGAAAATGCGCCAATATCTTGATATTCTTTTGCTAATGCATGGCCAATATGTAGTTTTGCATCGGGGTGAGTAACCTGTTCTGCAACCGTTTTTAAGCGCTTAATATGGTTAGTTTGCGTGCTTGCTTTAGTTAAATCGCTCAATGCAAAGTGGCTTTGGTGATGTAATGGTTTTAGAGTAATAGCACTTTCAAACGCATCTTGAGCTTGCTCAAAAAGGCCTAAAAATTTAGCGCAAACACCAAAGTTATAAAAAAACTGTGCTTGTGGAGTTTGTTTGTTATTTGAAAGCGTTAACGCGCATTCAAAGTAATTTATTGCTTGTTCGTGTAAACCCGCTTGTGTGAGTGCAACGCCTAAAGTGTCTGCATCCAGCGCTTTAGTTATTTTGCTAAGTGCAACACTTAATGCGGTTGTTTTGGCTTTTTGTAGTTGCCCTGTTAGCGCGTAGCATTTTGCCAGTTGCGCTGTGTATTCAACACTTTCTTTCAAACCTTGCGCTTTTTCAATCAGCTGAATGGCTTTGTAAATTTGGCCCACTTGCAGGTTTACCATAGCTAATAAAAAATAGCCGTCTGCAAAGTCTGGTTTTTGGGTAACAAGTTCAACTAAAGCTTTATGCGCTTGTTGCGCATCACCTTGGTTTAAGTAATTTATGGCACTTTGATGTAACTGTTTTAGGCTAGGGGGCATAGTTATAGTTAGCTCGTATAAATAAAAAGGCTCAAATAAATTTGAGCCTTTATGACATAGATTAAGTACAGTTTAAATGTAATTTAAATTATATTTCAAACTTGTAGTTAAATTTAATGCCTACCGTAAGAGGGCGGTTAATGTAATGGCCATAGTTACGTTGTATTTCTGCGCCATTAGCACTTGTAATATCGGCATCTGAGCGACGTACCGAGGTAACAGCATATTTATTAAACATATTATCAACATACAATGTAGTTGACCACGCATCTGCTGTTAACTTAGCTGAAATATTACTTAAGCTGTAACCTGGTAGTACTTCACCGTTATCACGTAAACCAACTTTGGAAATAACGTCACTTTGCGCAGTTAAGCCGTAGTTTATATCTAATGTTTTGTCGTTAAACACGTCAGTTTGGTAATTAATACCTAATGAAAACTGATGCTCTGGCGAACCAGGTAGGCGATCGCCATCTGCAGCGCCATCACTCCCGTCAGCGTTAAACAAAAATGGTGCATCTGATGTTAGCTCAGCTTTAGTGTAAGCGTATGTTGCGTAGGCGCTAAACGAGTTTGATAAAATAGCGCGAGTAGCAATTTCAATGCCTTTTGCGTTAGCGCTGCCAGCGTTTGAAAGGTAAGGCAGTTGGCCTACCGCGGTTGCTCCAGTAATTTGTGCATTGTCCCAATCTACGTTAAAGAGTGCAGCGTTAAAGTGTAACTGACTTCTAAACCATGTACTTTTAAAGCCAAGCTCGTAGTTGGTCGTTATATCGGCATCAAATAGCATTTCATCTGGTTTACCACAGCCTGTTTGTTGATCCTCAGGAAGTGGATCAGGGCACGGAACCAAGCCATTTGAACCACCGATTCTAAAGCCTTCACTTACTGTTACATAGCCCATTACGGTGTCATTAAATTGATACTTAGCGTTAAATTTTAATAAATTACCGTTATCACTTGCTGCATTTTCTTCAAAGTTAATAGCGATATCGTTAGGGCCGGCACCATCATATAATGTATTTGCTAACGGAAAGTCAAAAGCGGCTTTAGACTTTACATCGTATTCGTAAAATCGTACACCAAGCGTTATATCTAGTTTGTCGGTTACTTGGTAACCAACTTCACCAAAAAGAGCGGACTCTGTTACTTTGCTGCTCGTTATTTCTAGGTACTCTAGTGCGTCAGGTCTAAGTTGAGTTGCGTCAAAGTTATCAACCGCAAACTGATCAAAGCCTGGTGTAAATTCTCTGCTTGATGCATCTGTGTCTTTTTTATTATAAAAACCACCTACTATCCAACTCAAATCGCTATCACCTTGTGATACTAAACGCAGCTCTTGGGTAAAGGTGTCTACTTCATCAGTTTCGCGGGTAAATGTTGAAAATGCTGGAAACTCTTCGTAGCCATAATCAAGACGGATCAGTAAATCGGTTTGGTCGCGTTGACCTTCAGCTTCAAAGCTTGATATACCGGTAGCCGATACTAACTCTGCAAAGCCTAAGTCAGCTTTGAGTTCTAGGCTAAGTAATTGATCTTCTTTTTCACGTGGCTCTTCGTAACGATACGCTGACTCGTACTTACCAATTATATCGCTTAAGCCATTGTTTGCATTTAAGCTGTTGCTATGAACAATTGAACGACCTTCGCTTTCTTGTTTTTGATAAAAATAGTTAAGCGTACCTTCAAAAGACTCACTCGCTTTATAACGAACTGATATACGCCCTGTAGTGGTGGTTTCGCCGTTGGCATCTTTTACTTGTTTAAGGTTGTTGTTAACGGCATCAGTATTGCTCCAATCAGGATCGCTAAGCGATACTCCCGGCTCACGAACAACATAATTGTAATCTACAAAACCCGGATCTTTATATAGGTTTAAGCTAGTACGTATAGCAAGTTTATCTTCAATAATTGGTAAGTTGAAAATAAAGCCACCTTCACCACCTACTGAGTCACTTTCTTGGGTTTGGAAAACATCACCGTAAATTTCGCCTGAGGTAAAATCAAGCTCTGGCGCTTTTAGCATGTAACGAATGGCGCCGCCTAATGTACCTGCGCCATATAATGTACCTTGTGGTCCAATAAGTACTTCTACGCGCTCAATATCAACGAGGCGCATATCAACACTTACCGGAATTTCGTTGATATAAGTTGCGACAGTGCCGCCATCTGACGCTGGACCCGATGAGTTAGTATTTAAACCACGTACAATAATAGGTGAACCTTCGCGGCCACCTTGGTCAGTAATTGTTAAACCAGGAACCCAGCGTGCTACATCGGCAAGTTCACTAATGTTTTGATCTTTCATTACATCAGCGTCAAGCGCGGTTATATTAAGTGGTGCTGCTTGCACAGAGCCGCTGCGTCGTGTTGCCGTAACCTCTATAACTTCAAGTGATTTGTTTTTTGTAACCACTTGTTCTTGAGCTGAAGCGGTATTAGAGAATAAAACCACACTCGAAAGTGTGCTTGAAATAGCCAAGGTTAACAGGCTTGGTTTAAACATAAAAAATGATCCTAATGCAATTAGTTATAATGAGTAAGTAAGGATTTTAGTTTATCAGGGTGGAATACATCTGGGAATAAAAATATGAATTATAATTCACTTTTATAGAATAAATATCAAATCTAAGTTTGTTTAGATTAATAAATAACCATTGGTAACAGTTGCTTGCTTAAAAAGCATTCAGCGTGCTCTTACAGCTTAGTTGTTAAAAGCTAAACAGTAGTAAAATTTATAGCAAGATGCTGAGTAGCAAGTGGCATTACACTGATGAGCAAAACTGTTATGCATTTAAATGCAGGTAAAGGGTTAAAGTAACAAGTATAAATGATACAAAAACATGGCCGTTTTCATTAGAAAATTAAAGCCACTAGAGGTTAGGGCATATTTATCTTTTGAAGTTGTAGCAGTGCGTTTGGTTTTTAGGTTAGGCAGAGCCTATGTAATGTGGGTATTCATCATAAGTAGGCGATAACGACGCATAAATGCCAAACACGCGCTGCCCGAAGGGTTATATCTAGGGGAGTAACTTTTCCTGCATGGATGTAAGCCAGTAAACTAAAGCAGGAGCAGTTATCGAGCCCATTAGCTTACAAATTTCGCGCCGGGATTAAATTGCCCCTAAATTGAACAAATATTAATCCCTAAGGTTAATACGGCCTACTGACTTAATGAGGATAGATTAACTGCTGCTTTGTGGTTTTGAGGTTGAACTGCCAACAGAAGCAATAATTACCAGTAATATTGCCAGCCACTGCCAAATAGACAATAGTTCGCCTAATATGAGTAATCCGGCTAATGCTGCAATTGCGGGCTCTAAGCTCATCATAATACTAAAGCCTTGCGACGACATATTACGCAAAGTGATCATTTCTAGGGTATACGGCAGGGCGCTTGAGAGTATTGCAATAGCAATACCTAACGGAATAATATCCCAACTGAATGAAGAGGCTTGCAAAATTCCGCCATAGGGCACAAGTACAATGGCCGAAATAGTCATACCCATAGCCACAGTTGCACCACCAGATCCTTGATTACCGGTTTTTTTACCAAAAAGAATATAACCCGCCCAACATGCACCAGCGGCAAGCGCCAATATAACGCCAACCGGATCTAGGCTTTCTTGGCCTTTCATATCAGGCAGTAGTAATAAAATACCCGCAATAGCACAGCCTACCCAAAATAGATCACGCTTACGGCGCGATGAAAATAATGCAACTGCTAATGGGCCGGTAAATTCAAGTGCAACACCAATACCCAGTGGAATACGCTCTATGGCGTAATAAAACAAAATGTTCATACCGCCGAGGCTCAGGCCGTAAATTAAAATAGGAAATCGTTGGCCTGCTGCAGGGAAGTGTTTCCATGGTTTAAAAATCAGACATAAAATAGTGGCAGAAAAGCCTAAACGTAGTGCAGTAGTCCCTTCAGGGCCTACAATAGGGAAGAGTTGCTTGGCAAGCGACGCACCAGATTGAATAGTTACCATAGCGAGCAATATACAAAAAACAGCGAGTAAGAGTTCTTTCGTAGATGAATGCATTGTTTTCCTTGTATATCACTATTAAATTTGGCGCATTCTACCTGTTTTTGATACTCGAGGTAAACTTATTCGATAAACAACATATTAAGCAACTTTCGCTTTGTTCTTGTTAAAGAAAACATATGTTGTTGCGGCTGTTAAGCTTATTGCTTCACAAGCTCAAAAGTAGTTAAAAACGTATGAGCGTTAGCTATTAAACTAACACTCATATTGTGAACTACCCACCGACACCGCTTCGTGTCGATCAATGGGTTTTCTCGGAGTTTTTTGGATAAAACGGCTAATAGGTTCTACAGCAAAGGTTTAATTAGTCTCAAAAGCTTTATCGTTTGGGTATACAACACCTAATTGCGCGCGAGCGGTATCAAGTACATGCATTACATCAATACTCAGCTGGTGTGTATTAATATCCGATTGTAGCGCTTTTTGTGTAATCATTTGCATAAAATGATCAACTTCATGTTTCATAAAATGCTCATCAAAAGGCTGCGACAGTAGTTCGCGCTCACCGTTATTAGCAATAAACTCTACTTTTTTGAGTTGCGATACAGCTTCTATTCTAATGCGGCCAAGTTCGCCTTGTATTTCGGTAATATTATCGCCTTGCGATATTTTAGAGTAGCTGATCACCGCTTGTTTATCGTGGTAATTTAAAAGTACATCGCCTGCACCGTCTACGCCGGTATCAAGGAGTACACCGCTTGCGTGTACACTGTTTGGTGCGCCCCACAGTGCTATTAATAAATACAGCGGATAAATGCCTAAATCAACCAAAGCACCATTAGCAAATTGAGGTAAAAAGGTATTTGGGCGCTCGCCATTTTTATATTTATCGTAGCGCGATGAATACTGACTGTATTGGCCAATAAACTTACGCGGTGTACCAATTTTTAGCATGGCTTGTTGCAACAGTGCAAAGTTGGGTAAATGCGTGGTCATCATGGCTTCCATGTATAACCGTTGATGTTTTTTAGCAGTTGCTATAATAGTGGCTAATTCGGCACTATTAGCCGCCGCTGGTTTTTCTCCAAGTACATGTTTACCTGCTGCTAAACATTGCACTGCATATAGCTGATGTAAGCTATTAGGTGCGGCAATATAAACGGCATCTACGTGCTCGTCTTGGCAAACTTGTTCTATTGAGGTAAATATTTTTGCTTGAGTATTTTTTGGGTGTTTAGCTAAAAAGGCTTCGCCGCTCGTTGTTGCGCGCGAGCATACACCATATAAATTAAAATCGATTAAGGTGTTGGCTGCTTTTAATAAGGTATCGCTAATAAAATTAGTACCGACAATAACAAAGTTCATACTCAACTCTATAAATTCATAAAAAGTGATACGCAGTTTAACAATTATTTGTTCTAAATGCGCGAGGAGAACAGCCAAACCAGCGTTTAACACTGGCGCTTAATGTGGCTTGTTCTTGATAACCCAACAATTCTGATATGGTTGATATAGTAAGTTGCCCTTGCGTTAAATAGTGCTGCGCAAGTGCACGGCGCGTAGCATCTTTGAGCTTTACAAAGCTGGTATTATGCTTAGCTAGTTTGCGATGTAAAGTACGTGGATGCATATTAAGCGCCGCAGCAATAGTGTGATTAGAGCACTGATAAATAGGCAGCATGGGGCGCATTAACGCGCTTACTTGAATGGGTAATGGGCTGTTGTATTGACTATTTTTAGCTAAAAAGTTTCGTGCAGCCTCTACGTTAGTCAGCTCCCCTTGTTCAAGTGCTATGCTTAAGTCTTGTTTTGCAATCACAATACCCGCGCTGTTGCGGTGCTCTATTACTTTACAGTCAAAATAGCTGCTATAAGCATACTTATTGGTGGTGAGCTTTTGTGGTAAAAAAACTGTGATAGGTTTGCATTGGTTATTACTAAGCTTTTTAATCGCTCCCATGGCTAAGCCAATTGTTAGTTCGGTAACTTGGTTAATGTTAGGCAGCGGGTTAAGATTAATTTCGAACGATAAAAACAAGTTTTTATCGTTCTCTAATGGATGAGCCGTAAGCCTAAGAGCAGGGCTGTGCAAATGTAAGTATTTAACCACCCAATCTAGTGCATCACTTAAATAGGTCCCGCTTTTAGCGGCAATAGAAATATAACCCAAAATATCAAAACTTTGTCGGTTGGCGAGCTTTAAGCCAAAGCTGGGGCAATTAAATTGTTGTGCGCAGTATTCTAATAATGCTGCATAGCAACGATAGCTTACATATTGGTTTTCGAGCTGAGTAAAATCAACGTTAATATTACACGCCTGCATAACGGTAGCTACATTTGCGCCAAATTCTAAAATTAGCGTATCAATACCTTGTAAAGACGTGGCTCTTATTAAACTGCTCATAGTTAACCTTTGTTGTTGGTGTCTAAAAATATCAAGTTTTTATGTTTTTATCTATGCAATATTGTGGTTATGGTTAATGTGTAAAAATTATAAAAGGCATGCTATGAATACAACATTTGACTACATAGTAGTAGGCGCGGGCAGTGCAGGGTGTGTTATTGCCTCGCGGCTATCAGAAAATGCCAATGTGAGCGTGTGCTTAATTGAAGCAGGCTCTAGCGATAAGAGTGCTTTTGTACAAATGCCCGCAGGGGTTGCTGCAAGTGTGCCTTATGGTATTAATAGCTGGCATTACAATACAGTAGCGCAAAAAGAGCTGAATAATCGCTGTGGTTTTATGCCACGAGGTAAGGTATTGGGTGGCTCAAGCTCTATTAATGCCATGGTGTATATTAGAGGCAATAAATACGATTACGATCAGTGGGCGGCCAATGGTAATAGTGGCTGGGATTATGACAGTTTATTACCCTACTTTATAAAAGCCGAAAACAATAAAACATTTACCAATAGTGATTTACATGGCACACAAGGACCACTTCACGTACAAGAGTTGAATGAACCAAGCCCAGTAAATCAATGTTTTTTAAATGCCTGCGTTGAGCAAGGGGTGAGTTTAAATAACGATATAAATGCAATCGAGCAGCAAGGTGCTAGGCTTTCACAGGTTACGCAACATAATGGAGAGCGTTGCAGCGCGGCTAAAGCGTACTTAACCCCTCATTTAAAACGTGCAAACTTAACCGTATTAACCAATAGCCATGTAAATAAAGTAATAATAAACAATAATATGGCGCAAGGTGTACAAATTGAGCTTAATAAACAGGTAATTAATTTATACGCCAATAATGAAGTGATCCTCAGTGCGGGGGCAATTAATTCGCCGCAACTGTTAATGCTTTCAGGGGTTGGCCCCAGGAGTCATTTACACGCGCATAATATTAAAGTGATTGTACCATTAGAGGGGGTGGGGGCTAACTTACACGACCACCTTACAGTGGTGCCTTTGTATAGAGCAAAAACCAGTAAAGGCACGTTTGGCTTGAGCATTCCAGGGGCAGCTAGAGTGTTAAAAGGCTGTATAGATTGGTTTAGTAAGCGCCAAGGGTGCTTAACCACCAACTTTGCAGAGTCGCATGCATTTATTAAGCTATTTGATGACTCCCCCGCGCCTGACGTACAGCTAGAGTTTGTGCTGGGTTTAGTGGATGATCACAGCCGAAAATTACACACCGGCCATGGTTACAGTATTCATAGTAGTATTATGCGCCCTAAAAGCCGCGGTGCTGTTACGCTAGCCGATTGCGATCCGCGCAGCGCACCGCTAATCGATCCTAATTATTTAAGCCATCCCGACGATTTAAACGTAATGTTACAAGGGCTTAAAAAAACACTACAAATAATGCAAAGCAGTGCATTTGATGCCATTCGTGGTGACATGGTTTACCCGCTTGATATAAATAACGATGAGCAATTAATTGCATTTATTCGGCAAACGGCCGATACCGAATACCACCCGGTAGGTACTTGTAAAATGGGTAATGATCCACTTGCAGTGGTTGACAATGAGCTGCGAGTTTACGCTATACAAGGGCTACGCGTAGTAGATGCCTCAATTATGCCTAGCATAATAACCGGTAACACCAATGCCGCGGTTATTGCTATTGCTGAAAAAGCGGCCGATTTAATTAAGCAGGCTAATTCTTAAATTAATCCTTAAGTTAAACCTTAAGTATAAAAGGTATTAAGCCATTGCTGCCAGTCGTGTTCTAGGCGCAGCATTTGCTGATGCTTTTTGGCATTTAAATGTTTGTTTTCGTCCTCGGTTGCCATATAGGGGCCAACACGACAAAGTGGGCAGTGATTTGGGGTTAAATAATGCGGCAAAGTAAGATGACAGCTTAACTCGCTATGTTGTTTTGGGCTAAATACATAGGTAATACCGCTGGTGTCTTTTACGTGTTTATCGCGATCAACATTGCGAATTTTATAACCAGAAAAGCGGCTAATATCAAACGGCATTTGCCCTAAATACTCAGCGTTTAAATGTGCATTTAAACTGCCTTCTATATTCCACTCTCGGTAAGGCTTTACATCTTTTGAAGTGATATAGCACAGCATTGGACCATTGGGGTTAAGTGCATACTCGTTAGCGTATTTTATAAATTGGTGCAGTAAAGCACGATTTAAAACGTTCATACTGGTTTGTTGAGTATTGTGTTCAAACGCTTCGCGGCCCACAAAGGCAGGAATAAGCGGAAACTGAAAAATAACCACATCAAAGCTATGTAAGTTAACGTTTAGGTTTTGCCAGCACTGGGGTTTTGTAACATCAAAGCTATTAAGTACGGTTACCTTATTGGCTTTTAAAGTGCTTAGTGCATTGTCTTGATATTTATGCTCAATAGTGGCTGCGTCATCAAACGTAGAGGCAACCAATAAGCTTGGTTTTAGGTGTTGATGCAGCGCGTTAGAAAACGATAAATCGCCATCGCCCACTGTAAGTATTTTCCATTTGGGATTTAGGTACATAAGTTATTTAGTATTTTTATCGCTACTTGTAATGATAACGTCGGCGTTATTATTTAGCGTTTGTTGCTCATATAAACGCAGCATGGCTAAACGTGTTTTTAACCCTTCAATGGCCACTTGCTTAAGTATAAGGTTAAAGGTAATTAAAATAGCGAACATAATATGAATAGGGCCATGGGTAAAGCCAGCGTCTATGTCGTAAATAGATAAACCAAACAAAACAAATAATACCACCATTAGTATTTCAATGAGTTGATTAGAATAAAAGCTCAGACGGCCTTCACTTTTGTGGTCTTTTTTTATACTAATGGCGCAAAAAAATGGAATAACTTTAATTTTAAATACCGCTTTTTTTTCTACGTAGTTTTCGCCAAGCGTATTAAGTTGCTGGCGTAATTGGTCAATCATGGTGTGCCCTTAAGCGCAATAGTTTAAATTAGTTAGGGTAAATGCTCATACCAATAGTAAATATATGGCATACAAACACCACAGAGGTGAGTACAAAACGCATTTTTTGATAATCTTTATGGTAGCTTTGCCATTGTGGTGATGCTTTTTCAAAAATAAGCACTAACCAAAAGCTTACCGCTAACCACGCAAGCGCCCATTCAACCGGTAAAAATGATAAAAACGGTACAGGTATAACTACAATAATAGCTTTTATAGCATTGCTGTAACTTTGCTCACCAGCACGCCATAAATTACCCGCCATAAAGGCTAAAATAGCAATACTGTAAAAAGTAAAAAACTCTAAGTTTACACTGTTACTGCCAAACATTAGTGGCCAACCAACACAGCCTAAAAATGGGAGCAAACCCAAGTAGCCTAGTTGTATGTGGTTAATAAATTTTTCCATAACAGCACGCCTCGTTTATATGGTGGGTATTTAGCGCGGCTATTGTAACAGTATTACTAATAGCTACCTTAAAAAATTGCGTATAAAAGTAATTTGCCAAACCCCCATCTCAAAAACTGATTGAATCAATCTAAACAATCAGTTTTATTTAAATTCTCATTGCTCTTATAGTATTAATCAAGCCAACGCAGAGGGTCGTTTAAAACGATAGCGTTGATTACTTTTTAAATACATTAAACATAAATGAGGAAATACCATGAGCACTTCATTAATCAATACAAAATTACAACCATTCAATGCAACCGCTTACCACAACGGCGACTTTGTAGAATTATCTGAAAAAGACGTACTTGGTAAATGGTCTATTTTCTTCTTTTACCCAGCGGATTTTACGTTTGTATGCCCAACTGAACTTGGCGACATGGCAGATTATTACGCACAATTACAAGAAATGGGCGTAGAAGTTTATTCAGTATCTACCGATACTCATTTTACTCACAAAGCATGGCACGACACGTCAGACACAATAGGTAAAATTACTTACCCTATGATTGGCGACCCAACAGGGCGCATTACACGTAACTTTGGCGTAATGATTGAAGAAGAAGGTTTAGCACTTCGCGGTACATTTGTAATGAACCCAGAAGGCGAAATTAAAATTATAGAAACGCACGATTTAGGTATTGGCCGTAGCGCTAAAGAACTCGTTCGTAAAGTACAAGCTGCACAATACATTGCAACGCACGACGGTGAAGTTTGCCCTGCATCTTGGCAGCCAGGTGAAGACACACTTGCACCTTCACTAGATTTAGTTGGTAAAATTTAAGTACTCGATTTACCAAGTAAGGGCAGGTAACTGCCCTTAAATCAATAAACATCCGTTTGTTGGTGCCTCCTATTTCAATATACTTGTTTAAGCACATGCATTATTTGGCATGGGAGGCTTGCTGTTTAAATTTCAATAAAAGGGTTAAGCCATGTTAGATAACAACATAAAAAATCAATTAAAAAGCCATTTTGAATCGCTTACTCAGCCTGTTGAGCTGCTTATCGCCTTGGACGACAGCAAAAAATCAACAGAAGTAGCAAGCTTAGCAAACGATTTAGCCACACTAAGCGATAAATTTACGGTAATAAACAACCCAGATACAAGCGCACGACGGCCGTCAATGGTTGTACATTCACCTATAAAAAACACCCATATTACGTTTGCGGGTGTACCTATGGGCCATGAATTCACTAGTTTAGTGTTAGCGCTATTGCACACAGGCGGACATGCCAGTAAAGCAAAAGCCGAGGACATTGAACAAATAAAATCACTTACTCAAGAGCTTAACTTTGAAGTGTATATAAGCTTAAGTTGCCAGACATGCCCGCAAGTAGTGCAGGCACTTAATACTATGGCAGCAACGAATAATAAAATTAAAACCACCATGATAGATGGCGCGTTATTTCAAGGCGAAGTAGAAGAGCGAAATATTTTAGCTGTACCGGCTGTTTATTTAAATGGCGAACCATTTAGCCAAGGTGCACTAAGCCTAACCGACATACTCAATAAAGTAGATAGCAAAGGTGCACAGCGCCAAGCTGAGTCGTTAAGTAAAAAAGAAAAGTTTGACGTGTTAGTTATTGGTGGTGGGCCTGCGGGTGCATCGGCTGCTATTTACTCAGCACGAAAAGGGTTAAACACCGGTATTGTTGCAGATAGGTTTGGCGGACAAGTAGCCGATACTTTAGCAATAGAGAACTTTATTTCGATTAAAGCCACCGAAGGGCCAAAACTAGTAGCGCAACTAGAAGAGCACGTAAAAGAATACGACGTAGATGTAATGCATAACCAACGTGCAGCTAAGCTTAGTCGCAGTAATAATGGTTACGAAATTACCCTAGAAAACGGCGCGGTACTGAGTGCTAAGTCGCTGGTATTGGCAACCGGTGCACGCTGGCGCGAAATGAACGTAACTGGCGAGCAACAATATCGTGGCCATGGTGTGGCTTATTGCCCACATTGTGATGGGCCTTTATTTAAAGGCAAACCCGTTGCGGTAATTGGTGGCGGTAATTCAGGTATAGAAGCCGCGATTGATTTGGCCAATATTGTAGAGCATGTAACTGTGCTTGAATTTGCCGATACATTACGTGCCGACGAAGTACTTATTCGCAAAGCTAGCAGTATGGCTAATATTACTATTATTAAAAGTGCGCAAACAACTGAAGTACTCGGCGATGGTAAAAAAGTAACCGGTTTAACTTACACCGATCGCGTAAGTGGCGACAGTAAGCAACTCACCCTTGCGGGTATATTTGTACAAATTGGTTTAATACCAAATACAGAGTGGCTAAAAGACAGCGAGCTTGAATTGAGTAAATTTGGTGAGATTTTAATTGATGCCAAAGGCGCAACATCACTCCCAGGCGTTTATGGCGCGGGGGATGCAACCAATACGCCATTTAAGCAAATAATAATTGCGATGGGCAGTGGCGCAACAGCCAGCTTAGGTGCGTTTGATTACTTAATTCGCCACAGCGATGAAACAGAGCAAGCTTAATTGAGCTAACCTGCATCAGGTTAGTTAAAAAATGTCTCTTGATATAACAGCAAAAATACACCCATAGCTGTTTGTTCACCCAAGCCGCCCTTCTCCAAAGGCGGCTTTTTTTATATTTAATTTAGGGGTTAAATAAACACTGATTATTTTTGTTTTTTAACATGCAGCGTTTATAAGCTGCATGTTACTTAACCCTGGTAATGCCGACTATTATACACACAGCTCCGCCGATCATACCGGCCCATGCTTCTATTGGCGTGTCGCCACTTAGCGCACGGCTTACTTGTGAGCCAGCTGCTTCATAAACATCATACCCCCAAATAGCCAACGCAACGCCAATAATAATAAGCACAATACCAATCACTTTGTTATTCATAATAGATCCTTACTTTTTAGAGTGTTAGTTAAAAATACTTAGTAAATATAGTAGTTAAATAATAGTAAATAAGCTAACGCAATTTATGATTATTTAATAGGTTGAATTTGGTGTGTACTCTGGGTTTATATCGCCGCCCACTTCCTCAGGATCTACGTCGTTTATAAGGAGTGTTTCGCGCACGGCTTCAATATGATCAAGTACGGTTTGATAACGCTCGCCGTATTCGTATTTAGTCACCTCGATAGCTTTAGGCATGTAGGTAAATGCTATTTTAAGTGCGTGCAGTGCTTCTTGATTTATTTTTTCGTTCATTATTATCTCTCTTAAATATGTATTAAACGTAAGCTATGGTTAATAAAATAACACCAAATATAATGCGGTAAATACCAAAACTTACAAAAGTAAAGTTTTCTAAAAAGCGGATAAATAATTTAATTGTAAAATAGGCCACTATAAAAGAGGTAACAAAGCCTACAGCAAGGGCGGTTAAATCGTCAAAAGTAAATAAGTCATAATGCTTTAGCAAATCATACCCAGACGCTGCAGCAAGTACAGGTAAACCAAGTAAAAATGAAAATTCAGCGCTGGCTTTGCGGTTTAAACCACACAACATAGCACCTACAATAGAGCTGCCCGCACGACTAGTTCCAGGAATAAGTGCGAATACTTGAGCTATACCAATCCATATTGCTTGCTTATAAGTCACTTGAGTAACATCGGTAGTGGTGCAGTTTTGTTCTTTATAATTGCGCTCTAGCAGTAAAAAAATCACGCCACCAACAATAAACATAACTCCCACAACGGGTACGTTAAATAGTGCTTTTATTACGTCACTAAAAATAAAAGCAATAATGCCTAAAGGAATAAATGCGATGGCTATTTTTATCCATAAGTTAAGATGTTTTGGAGTGAACTTATCTTTATAGTTGGCAAGTACCGCTAAAATGGCGGCTAATTGAATAATTACGCCGAATGCTTGATTAGTAGCCGTTGCTTCTATTCCCAACCATTGCGCTGCTACAATAATATGCCCGGTTGACGAAATAGGTAAAAACTCAGTAATACCTTCAATAATACCTAAAATAATTGCGTTAAAAATGTCCACGTTCAATGTGTTCCTAAATACTTAATAAAAAATACAATGGGAGTTGCTAATGCTCATAATATTTTATGAGAAACAATACATAACTCACTTATCAAAATTCCGCCATAGGATAAGAGCTTATTAACAATATCTAAAGTGTTTTAATGTTTATTTAAGTAAAGGGCTGTAATTTTAAATAATACAGCTTAAGTTAGTTTTAAATTAAGCTAAAAATGCTTTTGCGGCGTCTACACCCATTTGGTAGCCAGTGTTAAGGGTTGCACGCTTTTTAGTGGTACGGCCCACTTTAAAATTAACCGGTGGCGCAATAATATTTACCCGGCAATCGGCGGGCGGGTTATTAATAAAATCAATACTTTGGTTATAAACATTGGCTCTGGTGAGGGTTGTGTTAATAAGTGCCGGGTAGTTTTTATATATTTGTTTAGTTAACCATGGTGCTTTACTTGGCCTTTTACGATAACCCAAAGGCTGAGATAAAATAACGGTTATTTCACGTGCACCCATTTCATACGCTTTTTTAACGGGGATAGAGTCGGCTACGCCGCCATCGGTCATGGCTATATTATTAATTATTGGATAGTCGCGATACGCAATAGGAATAGCACAAGACGCTTTTAATTGCTCGACCATATCGGTGCTGGTGGCTTTTAAATAATGCGCCTTACCCGATTCTATAGCCGTAGTAACAATATAAAAGTCTGCCGGATTTTGCGCAAACACGTCGGTGTTTAAACGTATTTCACGAATGGTTTCTTGCCATAGCCAGTCTAAATCAAATAAATGGCCACCTTTTATAAAGCGCGCAAAATTAATAAACTCAGGTCGACATGAATAATCGGTGATCACTTTGTAATTGCGCATTGGTTGCTTGCACAAATAGGCAGCTATATTTGTAGCCCCTGCAGATACGCCAAAATAACATGCGAATGGTTGATAGTTTTGTTTTAAAAATTCATCAAGCACACCGGCTGCAAAAATACCGCGCATTGCACCCCCTTCAACAACCAAAGTGTGTTTATGTTGATTTGTCATAACGATATATTCCTTACATCATTTTTTAATGCTATCAACTTAGTTAGCAAAGTACGAGGGAGGAGGTAGGCGCTTATTTATTATAAATACTCAACAAAATAAACGGGCAGTGTTTAATTGCCCGTTTATTGTTTTTTATCTGTTTATAAAAATATAATTGCTGTAGGTTTTTTAAATGCTTTCAACCCACATTATGCCGACTTCTTTTTTAGTTACTTTAACTTGCGTACCGGCGCTAATGGGCTGTTTGCTTTTAAGTTGCCAGCTAATGCCAGAATACTGATGAGTACTTAACCCTTCAATAGTCACATCTTGGTTAAGTGTAAAAGTCAGCTCGGCAAAATCGCTATTAACTGGTTTACGGTCAACATTATTTTGCATCCGCTTTAGGGGCTTCCAAAGCAATATAGAAATTGCAGCCGTTATTAGAGTATTACTCCAAAGCGCAGTGGTCATAGAGTCGGCTAATATTCCCATACTCATGAGCAGCCCGGTTATAAATAACGATAAGCCAAAAAATAACAATATAAAGGTAGAGAGCCCCAATACGGCTACTTCTATTATCAGCGCAAGAACCCCAAGTACCATTAAGGTTTGTGGTAAATTTTGGGTAATAAATTCCATACCGACTCCTTTATTTAGTTATTAGCCTTGATGCTTTTTATTTAAGCTATTAATAATGGCCATACCTTGTGCAACCATTGAGCTTGCATCGGTGGCGTTATCAGGAAGTAATACAATTGATGACTCTCTGGCAATGGCTTCTTTGGCGGCTATTGCTTTAGTTGCTAAATCAAGCTGAATTGCTTTTTGACCTTGTGCTGTATCGGCGGCTTCACCCACTTTACGCAGGGCTTCGGCTTGTGCTTCGGCAACTGCAATAATTGCTTTTGCTTCACCTTCAGCGCGTAAAATTTGTTCTGCTTTTTCACCTTCAGCACCTAATACTTGTGCTTGTTTACGCCCTTCGGCCACATTGATATTGGCTTGACGGTCACCTTCAGATTCAAGTATTTGTGCGCGTTTTACTCGCTCTGCTTTCATTTGTGCTTCCATCGCTTCCATTACAGATTGCGGTGGCACAATATCTTTTATTTCGTAGCGTAATACTTGAATACCCCAAGGCTCTGCTGCTTGGTTGATAGAAGTTACAATATTAGTGTTAAGTACGTCACGCTCTTCAAAGGTTTTATCTAATTCCATTTTACCTAACTCAGAACGCATGGTTGTTTGCGAAAGCTGAGTTACAGCAAATATGTAATCATCAACGCCATAGGTTGCTTTATATGGGTCAAGTACACGGAAATACAATACGCCATCTACAGTAAGCGAAATATTATCTTTAGTGATTGCCGACTGTGAAGGCACGTCTTGAGCTTGCTCTTTTAAGCTGCGATCTGCAGCAATACGATCAATAAATGGGATGATAAAGTTTAGACCAGCTTCTTTAGTTGATTGAAATTTACCAAAGCGTTCAATTAACCAGGCGCGGTTTTGTGGTACAAATTTGACACTACTTTTTAGCAGTACTAAAACAAAAATGAGTAAAAATGCTTCAACGGTAAATATTGCATTGAGCACTTGTGCAATCGGATCCATGTAAATATTCCTTCTAATAATAAAGAGTTAACAAGTTGAATTGTTAGTGTTGTTTATAATTTCAACGTTGCTAGAGTAGCATTGCTAGTATGGTTTCACTATAAAATAGTTAGTAAGATGATATTCAATTATTTTCAAAAAACTGACAAATTTTATTACGACCCGTTTCTTTAGCTTCATATAAGGCTGCATCAGCATTATTAATAATTGTTTCGGGGCGGATGTTTTTAGTTGGGTATGCGCTATAAAAGCCGACGCTAAGTGTGAGTGTTTTTGCAACACTAGAGTCGCTATGTACTATGCTTAGCTGCGCTATTTTTTGTTGTAATAATAATGCAAATTGATGGCACTCTGCTGCGTTAAGCGAAGGCAAAATTATTGCAAATTCTTCCCCACCGTAACGCGCAGCTAAATCACCTTCGCGTCGGCAAAGTTTATTTAGTGCTTTAGCAACTTGCTTAAGTGCATCATCGCCTTTTTGGTGGCCATAATTGTCGTTATAGCGTTTAAAAAAGTCTATATCGCACATAATTAAGCTAAGTGATTGCTTATTACGAGCACAACGTTGTATTTCACTTTTAAGTGTTTCATCAAAACAGCGGCGATTGGCTATATTAGTTAAACCATCGGTATTAACTAATAAACTTAATTTTTGATTTGCAGTAATAAGCTGTTGCTGGGCAAGTTGTAGCTTTTTTTTGTAATCTATATTTTTTAATGCATTGGCAATTATTTCGCCCACTAATTTTATTCTGATCAGATCAATGTGTGTCCATGCGCGCTTAAAGTTAACACAGTCACAGCCTATAAAACCAATAAGCTCTTTATCAAAAAGGAGCCCAATGCATAAAACGGATTGTATTTTTTGTATCTGAAACTCAACTTTTTCAGCGTTTGCTGCTTGAGGTAATTTTAAAACATCGTTTACCTGAAACAAATGCGTGGCGTTCATTACTTCAAAAAAGTAGGGGAGTTCGGTTTTTGGCACATTTTGTAATCTTTGTTTGAAAGGTTCAATGCCTTCATTCACCCATTCGTGGGTGTTAGTAATGGTTTCATTGTCGGTATTAAATTCAAATAAATAACTACGATCGGCAGCAAATGCAGTGCCAATGGCTTTTAACGCAAAATTAATATGCAGATCAATATCATCATTTTGTATGTCGATTAAATCTGTTGATATTTCAGAAATAATTCGATCAAAATTATAGAGTTCAATTACATCGCTTTTTAAAGGCTCTAAACACAACATAGAAACAGAATCAGATAATTGTGTAAGGGCGATATTTAACGGTATGCTTTGTTGTTGTTTTTTTAGCTGTATATTAGTGCTTGTTTTTGAGTCGAATAATGACTCAATAGCAATGTGTTTATTATTATGCACGCTCAGGAGAGTGACAGCATTAAATGCAGCACTATCTATATTGTCGAAATGCTTTAAATCAAATAAAGTTTGCGCCGCAGAGTTAACACAATAAGTATTATTTTTATTGTCGTATAATAAAATAGCTAAACTGAGTTTATTTAAAACCTGCCACAACTTTAGTATTGAGTCATCACTCACTTGTATCTCCAAGCTAAACATTAAACGTTATTATTTTTATAATATATTGTTATTTTTATACCTTTTTAAATACTTTTAGTACAGAAGTTTCTATTTTCCCAAGTTTTTAGTGCGTTTATTAGGTTTACGTATTATAATTGATACTGTATATCATTACGTATCCCCGTTGAGCTTTTTCGAAGCTTACTTTGTTTTAAGTATAGGTACTTAAGTATTTCATGACCGAAATAACGACACATAAAGCTTCCCGTCGCCGTTTATTAATTGCTTTGGCGATCACCTGCTCTTTTATGGTTATTCAATTAATAGGCGCATATTACGCCAATTCACTAGCAGTATTAGCCGATGCAGGGCACTTGTTTGTTCATAACAGCTCTTTATTTATTGCTTTAATTGCCTCGAGCTTGGCGATTCATTTTGCTAAAACCTATAACGATGGCTATCAGCGTGCTGAGTTAGTGGGAGGCCTTATAAATGGCTTTTTATATTTAGCAATTAGCTTGATTATATTGTATGAAGGTGGCGAGCGTTTTATGCACCATCATGAAGGCAACGAGCTTGAAATAAATAGCTTTTTAATGTCGGCCATTGCCGCGCTTGGTTTTTTGTTTCATGGTGCCGCTGCTTGGGTTTTATATAAAGGCCGTAAAGCGAGCATTAATGTATATGCGGTGTTTTTACACTCGTTTTTTGACATTATATCTACTATTTCTACTTTTATAGCCGGTGTTTTAATTTACCTGACTGGTTGGGATATTATTGATATTTTATCGAGCATGTTAATTGCTTCATTCGTTTTATTCACCGGTATTAAGGTTATTATAAGTTGCGTTAAAGGGCTGTACATAAATAAAGATAAACTCCCTAAAGTAGCTAAAGTTGAACAAGCAATTACCACAATCCAGCATGTAGAAAACGTGCATAACGTAACTGTAGTACGAAAAGATAAAACGGTGATAGTGGGTGCGCATATAGTGTTAAAAAAACACTGCACCATTGAAAAGCATGATAAAGCATGTCGCTTAAAGGTCGAAAACCTGCTGCGTTCAAAATTTAATATAACAAATAGCGTGCTACAAATTGAAAGTAGCTGCAGTAGTGTTAATTAAACTTGGCAAATTGCAGCATATGGCTTAGTTTAAGTTATATGTAAATAATAGCTGTTGTAGGAACAAATTGAATCGACAGCAGTTTATTGGAATCTAATTATGCCTTTACTAGCAAGTAAGCATCGCTACTTTAATATTATTGTGTCGTGTTTATTTGGTATTACCGCTGCTTTTGTAAATACCCTACCAATATTATTTATTAATAGTTCTGAGTTTTTATTAGGGCAATTTTTTGTTCTTTTAAGTTTATTATTATTTGGTTGGCGCTATTCGTTAGTTGTGTTTACCTTAAGCACTTTAGGCATATTTTATCGTTGGGGGCACGCTTGGCCTTCAATCGTTTTTGGTTTAGAAATACTATGGGTGTACTTTTTTTGCCTGCGCTATTCTAGGCCTTTATTTTTTAGAGGAATGCTGTTTTGGCTTGTAGTAGCAATGCCATTATTGTGGGGGTTTGGGCATTACTTTCTAAATATTAGCTTTTTACCTTTGGTTACTGCGCTTGCTAAATATTGTTTAAATGCCGCCATATATTTATGCGTAATAGATTTATTTAGTTTCTTTTTTAATCGCCATTCTTGGTCCCGCTATTATGGTTCTTTGTATAAAACCCTCAATTATATTGTAACTTTGCTCGTTATTTTAGTGGTAGTGCTTACCTCAATTGTGCTTATTAATAACCATTACTCTAGGGTTGAATACGAAATAAATGCACAACTAAACGAAAAGTCCCAACAAATAGCGCAAAGCCTAGACTTATATTTAGAAAACCACCGCAAAGCAGTAATACTGACCGCACAAAACATTAGCGTAGGGCATAGCCCACAAAGTGCTATTGAGCTTTTGGGCAAGCTATATCCTGGGTTTATAACTGCTATAAGTACCGATGAACTTGCCAACGTAAATTACTTTTACCCCACAACGTCAAAAACACAGCAGTTAAAAGGTAAGGCTGTTGCTAATGTTGCCGATCGCGATTACTTTTACCAAGTCATTGACTCTCAAAATGGATTTGTTTCTGGCGTTTTTAAAGGAAGAGGGTTTGGGCAGCAATCAATAGTGGCAATATCGGCCCCTATTTATAATAACCAGCAGTTTAAGGGGATAGTAGAAGGCTCATTATTATTTGAAAACTTTAGTGATTTACAACCTACCTTATTTAAGCGCCAAGCCGACTTAATTATATTAGATAAAAGTAATCGGGTTGTATTTTCGACCTTGAATGACTTTAAGCAGATGCAAACTCTTAGCAAACAAGATGTAGCTGCGTTACAAAGTCTTAGACAAACAAGCGCATTTACAGCAACGAACGCGCAGCAATATTATTCAAAAGACGCTACATCGGCAATAAATCGTTGGCGTACTTTTACATTAATGAATAAAAAATATGCCAATAATGTTGCAGCCCAAGCGTGGGGGCAATCGCTGGTGTTGATCTTGTTTATAATTGTACTAACCAGTGTTTTTATTACGCAGCTAAGCAAGTGGTTAGTAACGCCTATTATAAAGTTAACCGAGCAAATAGATAATTTCGAAACCGATAAACAAACAGTAGGATTAGTTTCGCATACTAACACCTGGTACGAGGTTGAAAAGTTACAGCAACAGTTTGTAAGTTTAGCCCTTAAAATGACTAATAATTTTAATAAGCTACGCACCGCAAATAGTAAAAATGAAGCGTTGAATAATCAGCTTAAAGACTTTAATTTAAAGCTTGAGCAACAAGTTAAAGATAAAACAGAAGAGCTAATTAAAGCCGTAGGGGTTGCTAATAAAGCAAATAAAACAAAGTCGTTATTTTTGGCCAATATGAGTCACGAAATTCGCACCCCGCTTAATGGTATTTTGGGCATGACTCAGTTACTAATAAAAAACGCTAAAATTGCCGCCGATGAGCAAGATGAGCTGCAAATGATCCAACAAAGTGCTCATAACTTACTGCTTATTTTAAATGAAATACTCGACTTTTCTAAAATAGAAGCTAATGCGTTAAAGTTAGATGTGCAACCAACTGAAATTAAAAAACTAATACGCCAATTAGCCACCGTTTTTGATAACTCGGGATTAAGTGCTAACGTTACATTTAAGCTAACTATTGCCCCAGAATTACCGCCATTTATAGCGTTAGACTCACTACGCTTTTCTCAAGTTATCAACAATATACTAAGCAATGCGGGTAAATTTACTGAGACAGGTTTAATTACTATGGATTGCTTTGTAGAGGATAATTGTTTATTCATTAAAATTACCGATACTGGCATTGGTATTTCTGCGCTGCAGCAACAAAGTTTATTTATAGAGTTTACACAAGCTGATGTTTCCACTACCCGAAAATATGGCGGCACTGGGCTTGGGCTAACAATTAGTAAACGATTAATTGAGCTGATGGGTGGCTCGCTTACCCTACGCAGTGAAAAAGGGGTAGGGAGCTGTTTTAAAATAAAAGTTCCACTCATTCTAAGCCAGGCTCCCGTTAAGGAGATAGCCGACAGTTCAGTTCCCGATTTAGCAGCAAAACGTATTTTAATAGTAGAAGATAATCCAATTAATCAAATAGTAATTACCAAAATGATGATTGCAACGGGATGCGAGATAAAAACGGCAAGCGATGGCGTTGAAGCGTTACATTGCTTAGAAAGCTACCCCGCCGATTTGATTTTAATGGATTGCCAAATGCCCAATATGGATGGCTACCAATGCACACAAAAAATACGCCAAATGCCAAATGATTGTAAAAACGTATTAATTTTAGCTATTACTGCCAATGCGTTTGCCGAAGATAAAGAAAAATGCTTAAACGCCGGTATGAATGACTTTATAGCCAAACCCATCAATAAAAATGAGTTGTATCAGTGTATTAATAACTTATTTAAGCCTAGTTGAACAATGCTAACAGCGAGCAGAGTAGCTTTGTTTTGGTGTTCGTATTAGAGTGGGGTTGTTACAAGCAGTTAACACTAAACAGGACAGTGGAGGAAGTATGAGCAAAATGAGTAATGTGGATGCTTTACGCAGTGTGTTATTAATTATTGATATACAAACGAAACTTGAGCCAGCCATAGCTGACTTTAGCGCTATTTTAAAGTGCTCATTACAGTTATCGCAAGCCAGCCTAGTGCACAAAATACCGACCCTTATTACAGAGCAATATAAAAAAGGTTTGGGCGCAACCAATCAAACCTTGGAGGATGCTTTGCCACAAGCTGATTATTTTTATAAAACCCATTTTAGCGCCTGTGCCGAGCCCGGGTTTTTAGCGCAATTAGCTAAGTATACTCGCCCGCAAATCGTGGTTATTGGTACCGAAGCGCATGTTTGTGTGCTGCAAACCTGCTTAGATTTATTACAGTACGGCTACGAGGTTATTATTGCAGTTGATGCGATAGGTTCACGCAACGACAACCACAAAATAATTGCCACTGAACAACTACGCCAAGCAGGTGCGATAATTTCCAGTACCGAGAGCATTATTTTTCAATGGACCAAACAAGCAGCAACACCTAACTTTAAAAAAATATTACCTATTATTAAATAGCCTGCTCTGTTTGAACATAAACTTATTAGCTTGGGTAAATAATAATTCAATTAGGTCAATATATTTAAACAAAGTAATTAACTTGTTTGCTTTATTAAAGAAAGTATAATATTGCAGCGGTTTTTTGCTTATTTAGTGGAAACCGATGAACTTTTTTAAACTTTAATACGTATTACATCGCTTAATTTTATTAAAAACTTAATTTAAGGCTACTATGTCTAGTGTTGCGCGTTTATTTACGGTTATTTTTAGCCTTTTATTTATAGAATCAATAGGTGTTGGTTTATATTTTGGCACATTGAGCGAGGCCTTTATTGTTGGCTTACCGCTTTGCTTATTACCAATTTGGCTATTAAAAACCCAACCTAATAGTGCTTTAACGCCCCACGTAGTCGCTGCAGCCATTATGATGTTTTCTTTTTTACATATTCAACAAACCTATGGTTTGATTGAAGTGCATTTTGAAATATTTATTTTAATGGCAATGTTAATTATGTTTGTACAATGGCGTGTTTTTATAACGGCTATTGTATTTGTTGCTGTGCATCATTTATCGTTTTATTACTTACAAACTCAAAACACAGGCTTTTACGTGTTTGATCCAGATAGGCTTGCCTTTACAACAGTGCTAATACACGCAGGTTATGCCATTGTTGAAGTGTTTGTTGCCGGTTACATTGCTAAAACCTTGCAACGCGAACGTAGTGCCGGGCTATCGCTAAGCTCAGCGACAGAGCAAATAATGCAAGACCCCAATCATATTAAACTTTCTTTACGTGCTGATGATAAAAAAAGCCAAGCAGTAGCTGGGTTTAATACTTTATTAGAGTATTTGTCAGATGTAATTAAACAAGTAAAAACTCAATCAGAGTCATTAAAGGTAAGCTCACAAGAGCTGATCCAAGTGCACGACGAGTTAACTGAAGGTGCAGATCAGCGCATCCAACAAACCGACGATATTGCAAGTTCTGGTGCGCAAGTTGCTCATGGTTTTAAACTTGTTGAGCAAGAAAGTGAAGTATTAAAGCACCAAGTAGATAATATTACTCAAGCAGCAACCAAGGCCTTGCAAGAAGTGTCACAAACAGACAGTAAAAGTAGAGAGCTATTAACACTACTTAATCATACTGAAGAGCAAATAAATCATCTTGTTGGTGCAGGCGATGTAATATCGGGTTTACTTAATGAAATATCGGGGATAGCAGATCAAACTAACTTACTGGCTTTAAATGCCGCAATTGAAGCCGCTAGAGCCGGAGAGCATGGCCGTGGCTTTGCTGTTGTAGCATCTGAAGTGCGCTCACTTGCCACTAATAGCCAAGCAACTACGGCTAAAATAGCCGCTACGTTAAAAGACTTGGTCAGCAATAGCCGCACATCGACTCAGTCTATGAGTCAATGTGTTGATTTTGTAGTCGACTTAACAAAAATAAGCACCACGATGAAAGAAAATATTTCATCTATGAGTGAACAAATAAAAGCAGTATCAAGCAGTACTAGTTCAGTGGCTCAGGTAGTTGCCGAACAAGCGGGAAATACGGCGCAAATAGCACTAAGCACAGACAACATGCGCCAAAATCAATATCAAGACACAAAAATAGTTAAGCAGTTAACCGCTAAAGTACAGTTAATTGACGTAAGTATTGATGTATTAGAGCAAAGTATTGCAAAATTTAAGTAAGTCGAATTACTTTATTCTAGGGGTTGTTGCCGCGTGGTTTACACTGGTTGTGACTGGGCTGGTGTACTTTCAGCTTGGGCAACTAAAACCGTTTGATGAATCGCAAATGCTAAAACAACAAAATTGGTTTGAGCAATTTAAACAACAGTTAGTGGTTAGTAATAACGAGGCATCACTCGTTATTATTACTGAGCAAAATTGCGGTTGTACTAAGCAAGCGCAAGCGCACATTACAAGGTTGCAAGCATTTGCAAAAAGTAAAGGGCTTGTGGTACAAGAGTTGCAGCTTACACAACAACTTAAGCAAGCCATTCCTGCAACCCCTGCTGCTGTAATTATTGATAAAAATGGTGACTTTGTTTATGCCGGACCGTTATCCGAAGGGCTAGCATGCTCGCAAGGAAGCGGTTTTGTAGAAACCGTTATTAGTAACTTAACAGCTGGGTTTAATTCACAGTTATTAATTGCTGACACCAAAGGCTGCTATTGCGTTACGAGTACATAGCACAAGCGTGTATTTATATAAAACAATCAATTGCAAATGAGAGTGGTTAGCATTAACATGCGTGCACTGTATTATTGTTAGTTATCTCTCATGAAATTTACTCTTTTATCTATCGCAATCTCATCAATTATATTTAATTCTGCCAGTGTATTTGCCGCCGAAGATGCTGAACAGTTAAAAACAGCACCGCCCTCAACAGTACCGCTTAATAGCGCAACGCCTCAGAATAATATTGAAAAAATAGAAGTAGTAGGTCGTGCTTTTTCGTTATATAGGCCAACCGAATCAGCATTTGGTACCCGTACAGATACCCCCTTGGAAAAAATACCTCAATCGATTCAAATATTACCGCAAGCGTTAATTAGTGACCAAGCAGCACGTCAAATTACTGATTTATACAGTAATATTGCAGGCGTTAATGGCTTTAGCTATTCGGGCGTAACATTTAGAGGTTTTCGTCAAGACGAAATTTTATACGATGGTGTAAAAGGTGACCCTTTTAATGGTTTTGCTGTACCGCAGTTATTTAATATTGAGCAAGTAGCTGTGCTTAAAGGCCCAAGTGGCGCGGTTTATGGTAGTGGTAATCCAGGTGGCATTATTAACTACATGACTAAAAAACCACAATATATTGCTAAAACTACAGTGGAGCTAGAGCTTGGCAACGATGACTTTGTCAGTGGTGCTTTTGAATCTACGGGCAGTGTAAACAACGAGCAAACACAAGCCTACAGAGTGGGTGTGTATAAAGAAAGCCAAAACCCGTTTAGATATAACACCGGCGAAGACAACACCATTATCGATTTAGGTTATCGTTTTGACTTTGATAATGCGTCAAATTTAGTGCTGCAATACACTAATATAGATCAAGACTTAGCAGGTGCCCGTTTACGTGGCGTACCTGTAGATGACAACGGCGACTTTATTGCTAATCGTGAGTGGAACCATAACGAAGCAAGCGATTATCAAAAAGTGTCGGCTGATGTATATCAGGCAACCTATAAAAATGAGTTAAATGATATATTTAGTACAGATGTAACAGCGCGTTACTTTACTAATACCGAAGAGCAAAACTATCATGAGCCGCGCGGCTTGTTAGATACCGATAATGACGGTGTAGTTGATTGGAGCGAACGTGAATTTAGAGATCAAGCGCGTGAAAACCAAGGCTTGAGTTTAACTGCTAATTTAATAGTACAAACAACGATTGCGAATATGGAGCATGTGTTTTTAGTGGGCACAGATTATTATGCTGCTAAATTTGATGCCATATACCGTACCGCCAAACAAGTAAGTAAAGGCGGGCCAGTGCCTGGACTATCGTTAATCAATCCGCAATATGGTTTAACATCGGGCGCCGATTACGACTTACAAAGTATAACCCCACGATTTGTTAGCACTGAATCTAAAAGGCTCGGGGTTTATGTGCAAGATCAAGTAGATATTACCGAAAAGTGGAATATAACAGCAGGGCTACGTTACGATCACTTTGAAGATACTGATCAAATCAGCAATACTGAGTTTTCAGATAGTGATGTTACGGTGCGTATTGGAACCAGTTATAATATTAACGATACATTTTTTCCATATGCGCTTTATGGTACGGGCTTTTTACCGCAAGATGCGGCAAGCCAATCTGAGTTAGTTGGTGGGCCATTCTCCCCAGAAAATAGCTATATTACAGAGTTAGGTTTGCGCACTAAATTATTTGGTGACTCCTTGGCGATTAATATTGCGACCTATCAAATTGTGCGTAAAAATATTTTGCAAACAAGCTTGCTACAAAATGATTCGGGGATTGACCAGCTAGAGTCATTAGGTGAAGTGCAAAGCGATGGCTTTGAACTTGAAGTTGTTGGCGACATAACCGACAGCTGGGTAGTAACGGCCAGTTACGCGTATAACGATACCCGTATAAACGAGCAAAGCGAAGGCTTTTCAGCGCAAGCTGCTGGTTCTGATAAGTTTGCCAATGCACCACAAAATACTGCCGGAGTATGGACTCGTTATGATCTACCTAGCATTAACTCATCAATAGCTGCTGGCCTTGATTATGTTGATCAGCAAGTAAGTTTAGATGGCACCCATGTAAAGCCCTATACCATTTATAATATGGCCTGGAAAACCCAGTTAGAAAACTGGACGTGGCAAGTATCAATTAAAAATGTGTTTGATAAAGAGTACGCATCAAGCGGCTTTATTAATCGCACTGGGCATTTTCCGGGTGAGCCAAGACGTGTTTACTTATCTGCTAAATATCAGTTTTAATACCTAAGCTGATGTAAAATTAAAAGCCCCCGCTTATGGATAATGAGCGGGGGACTTTTAATAATAAAGGTGTTGAGCCTAAATAGTTGTTAAGCCATATAGCCCTAACAGCACAAAAACACTGGCTGCAATTATTCGCACTTTATTTAAAGGAATACGTTTTAGTAGCGCATTACCTGCATAAATAATCGGTACGTTGGCAATTAACATACCCACAGTTGTACCAATAGTAACCCACAACACCGATTGATATTGTGCGCCAAGTAGCACAGTGGCTATTTGTGTTTTATCGCCAATTTCAGCAATAAAAAACAATACAAAAGCGACTAAAAATGCGCCATAGCGATCGTATTTATGGCTCACGGCTTCATCTTTATCAGGAATAAGCAGCCAAAGGCCAACCACAATAAAACTAATATTCACAACCCAAGGTAGGTACTCAATAGCAAAATTACCACTAAGCCAATCTCCTAACCAAGCAGATAAGCCATGATTAATAATAGTTGCGACTAATACACCTAAAATAAGTGCAATTTTATTATGAAAGCGAGCGGCGAGCAGTAACGATAAAAGCTGAGTTTTATCGCCTATTTCGGCAAGGGCAACAGTGACGGTTGAAGTTAAAAATATTTCCATTACAACTACTTACAGGCGGGAGTACTAAACCAAGGAAAATAGCTATCTCCCGCCTTGAGGATAGTTATTTTCCTAAGTCTCGCCGATAATGCTTGCTACAACATTACAAACTTACCATGCACGTGAGGTGCAATTATGTTGATAAGTTTACTTGCGACACCAACAATATTAAAGCGCGGTTATTATAGCGATTTACAACGCTATAATTACTCACTTTTTTAATACGATTGATATTACTAAGCGGGCTACTCCCCTAAGAGACGCGCATTATTCCACAAACTTTTTAGATAGTAAATATTGAACCATAGATTAAGCGCCACAAGTCATTAAAACGAATAGCTTAGGCGTATAGGTGCTCTGTGGTTATTTTAAAAAATTGAATCTTTGAGTCTCAACACGTCCATAATTCTGAAGCATGCACTTTCTTAAACAGCCGCTAATTTTTAACTGTGTAGCACTGTTTAAAATAAGATCAAAAAAGAACATATAACTGCAAAAAAGTGTTTGATAACCATTACCATTTAGATTAGTATGCACCTACTAAATGTAATTGAGAGTGGTTTGTATTCATGTATATTTGTCTATGTCACGGTGTGACCGATAAAAAAATTGAACAAACAATTGACGATGGTGCAACAACCATGCGTGAGTTAACTAAAGAGCTTAAAGTGGGCAGCCAATGCGGTAAGTGTTGTGGTTGTACTAAAAAGATCCTTAATCGTAAGCTTATTCAAATTGCCGATATAACGGATCAGGTTGCTTAATTTGGTTAAAAAATTACATTACAAAATTTAGATATAAAAAAAGCAGCTTTAAGCTGCTTTTTTTATATGTGTTAATTGCTATTACAGCTGCGACTGTAGGTAGTTTTCTAAGCCGGTATTTTCAATCAGTAGCTGCTGTGTTTCTAACCAGTCAATCTGTTCTTCTTGCTCATTTAAAATATGATCAAGTGCTTCACGGCTGATATAGTCTTTTTTGCTTTCAGCTAATTTAACCGCAGCACGTAACTCATCAATTGTATCAAGTTCAAAGCTCATATTGGCTGCAATCATTTCTTCGCTGTTTTCACCAATACGTAAACGGCCTAGATCTTGTAAATTTGGCAGGCCTTCTAAAAATAAAACGCGCTCAATTAAACGATCCGCATTTTTCATTTTTTGAATAGATACTTTGTAGTCTGCTTTATCTAATTTACTAAAGCCAAAATCTTTAAACATACGTGCGTGTAAAAAGTATTGGTTAATACCAACAAGCTCGTTAGCGAGTACTTTATTTAGCGCTGCAATAACGTCTTTATCGCCTTTCATACTATATACTCCTACTAAGCCATTTGTGCTTGATGATAATTTTGCGTTCCAATCTTATCAATTAAACCAAGTTGCTGTTCTAACCAGTAAACATGATCTTCTTCGGTATCAAATAATAGTTTTTCTAAAATGGCACGAGATTGATAGTCTTGTTGTTCTTCACATATTGCGATTACGTCTTTTACGCTAGCTACTACTTCAAGTTCAAGCGTTAAGTCGTTTTGCATCATGCTTTTAACATCGGTTCCAATTAATAAATCACGACGTTTAGTCATGTTAGGCACACCTTCTAAAAATAGAATGCGTTTTATTAACCAGTCACAATGATCTTTCTCTTCTTCCATTTCGTGGTTAAGGCGCTCATAAAGTTTAGCTAATCCCCAGTCATCGTACATGCGCGAGTGAATAAAATACTGATCAATTGCTGCTAATTCGTTGGCTAACAATGTATTAAATGCGTCGATTACTTTTTGATTACCTTTCATGATAAATCACCTTAACAAGTTCAATTGCGACCAGTGTAGTGCAAACTGCAGCTATTGCAAGTTTTCTCTATAAAAATCATTATGTTACTATTGGTTTTGATTCTTATTTAAGTTTGCGTTATTACTTGGTTTGTAAGCAGTTTTTAATTTTTAAAATAGGTATTAGTGATATTACTAATTGCGCTAGATAGGGGTTAACACACATATTTTAATATAATTTTAAAGACATGCTTAGCATGCCTTTAAAGTTACTTAAATCAGTTAAAATTGATATTTAGCCCCGAGAGTTGCCGTAGTGCCTAGCCCTTTAATGTTATAGCCACCATAAGTATATGATTGCGCACGAGCAGGGTAGTAGTCGCTGTTAAATAAATTTTCGATCCCAAAATAGCTGCTCCATTGTGGAGTAATTTGATATTGACCACTCAAATTAACTATATCGTAACTACTTACAGGACCTTGATCGCCCACGTATTGGCCTTGTTCGTTTTTATCAAAGCGCTTTCTATCACCAACGTATAAATAGCTAAATGTAAGAGCTATGTCGTCGCTGGCCTGCCACGCTAAATTAGCAGTCGCTTTTGGTGGGCTAATTTGTTTAGCACCTAAGTATTCATCGGCTTGGGTATCTTTACCTTCAACATAGCTATATGTGGCAACTAATTTAAGTTGCGGGGTAATGGCATAATTTACTAAGCCTTCAAAGCCCCATATTTTTTGCGGCGCGCGAACTGGCTCATAAACGCCTGTTACATCGTTAAATTTATTACTGGTTCCTAGCTCAGACGTACTTTTATATGCTGCTACCTCAAAACGCAGGTCATCAAATTGCGAGGTAAAACCTACTTCGTAGTTATCTATAATTGATGCTTGTGTTTGAATAAGCGCTATATCGTTTACAGTAGCTGCGCGCAATAGTATGCCTATATCTGATATATCAGAGCCCTGCGAGTAACTAAAAAATGGGCTAAAGGCAGGGCTTAAATTGTATTTAATGCCAGCATTGTAAGTTGTTGCATCGTAATTTATGGTATCGCCGCGCACACTTAGTGGTACTGAACATTGCGTAGCGGTTCTGCATAGCTTTAATGTTTGGTAGTCGGCTACCGTTAAATCAATGCTTTCTTTTCTTACACCGGCTTTTAAAATAATATCGTCGTTAATTACCCACTTTGTTTGTAAAAAACCAGCAACACTGTCCATGTCCATTTCGGGAACCCATATACGACCATCCACTAAAGGCTGTGAGGTTTTATCGTTTAGGGCATCAATACCATATATTAAGGTAGTTGTTAGATTATCAAAATCAAATTGGCTATTAAATGTAGCTCTTGCGCCTAGTTTATCTGACTTTATAACAGATTGACCACCGCTATAACCATCATCAAGATTGGCTAAATTAGTTGAGAAGAAAAATACATTTTCTATATTTTGCTTGTACAGATCTAAGGTCATTTGGGTGTTATCGAATAAGGCGTAATCTAGGTATTTAAGAGTAATATTTACATTGCCTTCGGGGCCTTGCGGTTTACCTTGTTTTTGCAGCTCTGTGGGTACGTGAATCGCATAGGTTTTTTCGCCTATGTTACCGTCGCCTGTTACATCCCCTAAGTCTGTTTTTTGCTGTGAGCTATAAAAGTTATAACTAAACTCTAGTTGCTTATCATCATCAAAATCGTAGCTTAGTTTAGTAAAGTAGTTTTGTGTTTCTGAGTCAGACAAACCATATTGCAAGCCTAAAATATCACCCTCTGAATCACGTTGTACACCGTTTTGCTCGTAACTGACGCTTATTAAATAGCTAAACTTATCTAAGCCACCATTTACTGCTGCCGATATTCTTGCACCGGCACTTTCATCAAGCGTAACGGCGCTAAAGCGGCTAGAAACACTAATTTCGCCCTCAGGCTGGCCGTCACTTTGTGCTTGTTTTGTTATGTAGTTAATTATGCCGCCAGCAGCGCCATTACCATAAATAGAGGTTGCTCCTTTAATGACCTCTATGCGTGCAATAGCACTGGCATCTAGCGTTTTTATACCTAATGAACCGTTACGCAGTGGAGTTGACTGCGGCACGCCATCAATCATAACTAAAGGCGCGCGACCACGCAGTGTTTGCCCTGAGTTACTGGAGCTGCCGGTGCTAGGAGCCAATCCTGGTACCATTTGTGCGAGTAAGCTGCTTAGTTCTGGGTTTACTTTTAAGTGTTGTTGAATTTGCTGCTGGTTTATAACAGTAATAGAAGCAGGAACTTCATCAATACTTTCAAATATACGGCTACCCGACACAATAACGTGCTCTAACTGATCAGCAGAATATTTGTTTTTATTATTTTCATCGGCAATTGCGCAAGCACTAACAGCGACGCTAAGTAAACAAAGCGAGGTTTTTAACATGATAACTCTGATAAATAATTAATTTTAGTAATGATAACTATTAACAACAAAAGCCTCAAGTGTTAATGATAATTATTTTCGATTGCGCCTTTTTAACCAAAAGTAAACACCCGTTACAATAAAAAAGCTCAGTGATAGGGTTATTAGCAGCCATAAAAACTGTACAACTGGCCCAGCAAAATTACCAATATGAAAGGCATATTTAAAGTTCCATGCTTGTGTGGTGAAATTGGTGCTATTTGCATCGAACGAGTTGACTACTTTTGCAGTATAAGGATTGACCCATACCCAGCTATAGGCATGGCTTTCTCCTGGGTTTTGTATTCTTAAAGCAATCGCGTCATCCGCTTTTTTAGGCAGATATACCCTATATAGCTCACCTTCTGAAAATATGGATTGTGCATTGTTAATTGCTAAATTGTATTGTAACTCGGTATTTTTAGGCGCAGTTATTTGGGGGGGCGCAGGTCTGTTTGTTACTTTATTTAGTGTTACCAATTCTAAAACAGACTGCGTTTGCGTTTTCCAATTAAACGCCATGCCTGTAAAAGCAATCAGTATTAATGGCACAAAAAAGTAAACTCCCAACACAGTATGCAGCTGATATAGCAGTACTCTTAGTTTTGCTTTAGGTTTTATAGCTAAACGTTTTATCCTATTTTTAGGTTTTACCCATAAATAAAAGCCTATTAATACGTTTATTAACAGCAGTAATGCACATACCGACATCCAATTTTTTAATGGTTTATTACCGTCACTGCTCTCAAATAATAACCAGCGATGCAAAGCAAGCGTAAAACCATAAATTGTATCTGTACTTTGGTAAGTATAAATAACATTGCTGGTGTAGGGGTTAACGCTCGCATAGTGATTATTAGCTAATCTAAACTGCCATGCCATTGTAGGGTTTTGTTCAGGCATTAAAAAAATGGTTTTTTGTTGGGTTTGAGTTTGCACACTGTTTATTAAAGTGTCGTAATTTAGTGGTTTTTCTGCAGGTGTTACTAGCCATTTATCGGGCTGGATAAGGTGTTGTAGATCTTTTGCGTAAATTAACACCGCTCCGCTGAGGCTCATTATTAATAAAAACAACCCGCTAAGTAGGGCAAGTGCTAAATGAATTTTACGTAACCAAAGTTTCAAAAACGGCATCTCAATTGTGAGCTAAGAACCCTAATTGTAAATGATAATGAGAGCAGTTTTCAATTGAAAGTTTGCTTATAAAGCTATTTTTATTATAAATTACTGTGCTTTTCTATTATGCAGTTTTCAATATTAAAATTATGCTGTAAAAAGTGTTTAACGGCTGCTAAATCAAGCGATTTATGAGCGTTAATCAGCAGTTCGCAATGACAGGTTTTATCATCTAATTGCCATACTTTTATAGCTATTACCTGCTCTATATTAAAGTTTTTGGTGAGCGCGTTTGTAACCGCTTGGGTATCAAAGTTATTAGGCGCAGCTTGCATTAAAATGCGGCAGCTTTGTTTAAGCAGTAACACGCCATGATAAATAACATAAATAGAAATTAAAATTGTCGCAATTAAATCAACTATATACCACTGGTATAAAATAATTAAAGTACCTGCAACAATAACCACAACAGATGCCATCGCATCAGATACATTATGAATAAAAGCCGCTCTTATATTCATACTGCTATTTGCGCCAGCCCGATAAGTTAAAAGTGCAGTGATTAAATCTATGAGCAGGGCAAATGTAGCCACCCACACTATGATCCAACCATCAATTGGCTGCGGGTTTAAATAACTGCTCATAGCTTCAAAAATTAAATACACACCTATCAGGATTAATGTACTGCTATTGAACAAAGTAGCTAAGATTTCGGCGCGCTTGTAGCCAAAGTGATGTGTGTTATCGGCAGGTTTGTTACCAATTTTACGCGCAACAAGGGCAATAAAAATTGCTGCTGCATCACTAAGATTATGCAGTGCATCTGCCATGAGTGACAAACTACCAGAAAATATTCCGCCAACAACTTGCGCAACAGTAAGCAGAACATTAATGGCAACAGCTAGCGCAAGTTGCTTGTTACTTTGGCTTTCGTCTACATGGCTGTGTGCATGGTCGTGACCCATAATATTCCCAAGTAACTATTTATATTAAAATTGTTATATCATGGGCAGCTAAAAACAGCTACACGGAGCTTGATGAAATTTAGTTAACTCATTGGGTATGCTAAGGCGTATATTTTAGTTAATAGATACGTAGCAGTAATGCGTATAAAACACATGAAAACTCATTGGCTTATTAGCGCAAAACTTGCGTATTAGGTTTTTTAATGCATTAATACATAGTATTAAAATGGGTAAAATTACTAGGTAATTCAGGTATGAATAAAGGTTTTAGCTTCACAAATCGAGCAGGTAAAGGACAATCTGTACAAAGTAAGCTAACTATAGCTTTTATAGTTATTGCATTAATACCTTTGTGTTTGTTTTCTTGGCTGAGCTTTAAGCAAATAAATACTACATTAGAACACCACGCCCAAACTGAATTACAACAGGTAACAAATATTGCTCAGCAGTTTAGTCGCTTTTGGCTGGCTGATTATATTAAAGATTTTAAGTTACTTAAAAACCAGTTAACGACTAATTCTGTGCAACAACAAAGTGCAATAACTGAGTTTGTTAACGTATACGAATTTGTAAATAATGTAGAGCTAATAGATAGCGCCGCTTTGCTTTTTGCACCTACATCTTCTTTTATTAGCAAACTAGACTCTCAATCGTTAACTAATATCCACACTAGCTTGAGTGAGCATGCAACGCCTTCATTTCAATCATTGTTAATTGAAAAACAACCACACTTTATTATTGCGCTTGGTATATATAATACGGAGCAACAATTCAGCCGTATTCTTTTAGCCGATATAAATCCCCAGTGGCTAATGACTCAATTAAATGCAATGTATGCTAAAAACAGCGAGTTTAGCTTTAGTTTATTGCCAAGTAATAGCTTGCCTTTATTAAACCAACAGCCATCAACAGAGCAAACATTATTAAATAAAACACAATTAATGCAAAAAACATTTACCTATAACAACGAAAATAATGATGTAATGCATGGCTTTGTTAGCCAGCTGAATTTTTTAGGTGATCAAAGTTGGCAGTTATTAGTGTCTAAGCCGAGTGTTCAGGAGTTAACAAATACTTATTCTGTTACGTATTTTGCTGTGGCAACACTGCTTATGTTGCTGGCTGTTTTAGCGTGTTCTTGGTGGTTTGGTCGCGTGTTGTTTCATCCGTTAAAGCGCTTAACAGCTCTTGTTGATAAAATTACCAAGGGGAAAAGTACCCAAGTACCTATTTTACCCGACAGCCAAGAGTTTAATTTGTTGTCGAGTAAGCTGTGTAAATTGGCCGAAAATAAACAGCAACAACTAACTGAGTTTTACAAACAAGGGGCTGAACTACAGGTTGTGCTAAGGCACTTAGCAGAACAAAAAAGTGCACTTGATGAGCACGCGATTGTGGCTGCAACAGATTTAAAAGGCACTATTACTTTTGTTAATAAAAAGTTTTGTGAAATAAGTGGTTATGACGAACATGAGTTAATAGGTAAAAATCACCGTATTCTTAATTCGGGCACCCACCCAAAACAGTTTTTTAAACAAATGTATCAAACCCTAAAGCAGGGAGAAGTATGGCATGGAAAAATATGTAATAAAGCTAAACTAGGTAATTTATATTGGGTAGATACCACCATAGCGCCATTTTTAGATGAAAATGCTAAGCCACAAAGTTATATAGCCATTCGAACAGATTTAACCGCATTAAAGCTACAAGAAATAGAACTAGAAGAGCATAAAGCACAACTACAGTTGGTAATAGACACTACCGCTGTGGGAATTTGGGATTGGTACATTGACACAGGTAAAGTGACTTTTAATCACCGTTGGGCTGAAATAATTGGCTATACCTTAGACGAGTTAGGCCCAGCAGTTATAGGCACTTGGTATAAGTATGCCCACCCAGACGATTTAATAGTTTCGGAGCAAAAATTAAACGCTCATTTTTCTGGTGAAACAAACTATTACGTCAATGAAGCACGTATGAAACATAAACAAGGTCATTGGGTATGGATACTAGACACTGCAAAAGTGGTTGAATGGAATGATGATGGCTCACCAAAGCGGATGATAGGTACCCACTTGGATATTACAGAACAAAAAGCAACAGAGCTAGAATTACAAAAAAGCCGTGACCAATTTGCCTCGTTAGTAGGCAATATTCCAGGCATTATTTACCGCTGTAAGTATGATAAAGTGTGGACTATGCTTTATATGAGTAAGCAAACTAAAGAGCTTACGGGTTATGACGCTGAGGCAATATTAGAGAATAAGCAGTTAAGTTATTTAGAAATAATTTACTCTGACGATCGTGACGATATTGAAAAAACGATTATTAAGTGCATTGACGAGCACACTCCTTGGTCAGTTGACTACCGGATCATAACGCAAAATAATGAAGTACGTTGGGTAAACGAAAAAGGCCAAGCTATTTATGACTCTGCCGGAAACGTATTATATTTAGATGGTTTTATACTCGACATTACAGAGCGTCATCAGGCGCAACTAAAAATAACACGCCAGCAAAGCCTACTTGAATCTATGAGTAAACAGGGGCAAATAGGTGCGTGGGAAATAGACTTAAAAGCGCAAACGCTTTATTGGTCAGATGAAGTACGCGCAATTCACGAAGTACCACAGAGCTACGCTCCAGATATAGCCACCGCAATAAACCATTATAAAGAAGGCTATCACAGAGATAAAATTAATGCCCTTTTTGAACGTGCGATCAGTAGCGGGGAAGGCTGGAATGTTGAGCTTATTATTGTTACTTACACTGGCCAAGAACGTTGGGTTAAGTCAATAGGGCAAAGTGAGTTTGAAAACGGCCAGTGTATTCGCGTTTTTGGCTCTTTTCAAAGTATTGATGCGCATAAGCGACTTGAGCTCGAAAGCGAAAAAGCCAATCGTTACAACAAAAGCTTAGCCATGCTTACTGTTGCACCTGAAGTGCAAAGCAGTGATGTAGCTGAGGTGAAAAAATTAGCCGTTAAATCTATGTGTGAAGTGCTTGATGTACAGCGCGCTTCTATTTGGATTTTTAACGAACAACGCGATTTAATGATTTGCCATAGTTTAAATATACAAGGGCAAGGTGTTGATTGTTGTAATGCACAGCTAAGTGCAGAGGATTACCCTGCCTACTATGAAGCTATTTATAAACAAAATTTAATAGCCATTGACGATGTTTATAGTCATCCCGCTACTGTTGATTTTATTGAGCATTATGCAAAACCTAATAATATAAAATCTATGCTAGATGCTGTAATTACAACCGGTGACGGAAACTTAGGGATTTTATGCGCAGAAACCGTTGGGGAGTTTCGCCAATGGACGCAAAGTGAAGAAACCTACTTACGCTCTTTAGCAACCTTAGTAGGCAGTACCTTAGTGTCACAGCGCCGCAAACAAACCGCTGAGGAATTAAAGGTAGCTTTGGTTTTGGCAAAAGAAGCCGGTGTAGCTAAAAGTCAGTTTTTAGCAACTATGAGCCATGAAATACGTACGCCAATGAATGGTGTTTTAGGCATGCTTGAGCTTATTCAGTTAGAGCAACTGCCCAAGCCAATTGAAACTAAAGTAGCGATTGCTAAAACCAGTGCGCATTCATTACTGAGTGTAATAAACGACATTTTAGATTTTTCAAAAGCAGAAGCAGGTAAAATCGAGCTAGAGAGTATTAACTTTAACGCTCGCGATTTAATAGGTGAAGTCGCCGCAGCGCAAGCATTTACTGCTCAAAATAAAGGCATTGAAATAATTTTAGATTTGGTTGCCTTAGAGCCATCACAGTTAAGTGGCGATCCGGGGCGAATACGCCAAGTATTAACTAATATACTAAGTAATGCCGTTAAGTTTACTAACGAAGGCGAAGTGGTGGTTAGCGCGTCTATTGAGCGTATTGAGGCCCAGCTAATACTGCAAGTTAGAGTAAAAGATTCTGGTATTGGCATTAGCAAAGAAAAACAACAACAGTTATTTGCGCCATTTATGCAAGTAGATGCGTCTACCACTCGAGAGTATGGAGGCACTGGCCTTGGTCTTGCTATTAGTAAGCAGTTATGTGAACTAATGGGAGGCGCTATTGCAATTAAAAGTAATGCTGGCCAAGGTAGTGAGTTTATCGTCACTATGCAGGTGCTAAAGGGCGATCAGCAAGAGCGCTATATGCCTAAGGCTAATATTAATGGCTTAAGTATATTGGTGGTTGATGATAACGAAACAAATCGTTTGGTTATTTCAGAGCAGCTCAAGCACTGGGGAGCTAATGTTGAGCTGGCAAATAATGCCGAACATGCGCTGCTAATTTGTGAAAATAGAATTAAAAATAATCAGGGCATGTATGACATAGCTGTATTAGATATGCAAATGCCCGGCATGGATGGCATAGAGTTATGTAAAGTATTAAAAGCGCATGCTGACTACAAACATATGCCATTAGTAATGATGACCAGTATTGCAGGCTTAGAAGGGGCTCAACGTTATTTTGATGCAGGCTTTCAGGCTTATTTTCCAAAGCCGGTAACAACCGCCGATTTAATTTCTGCGCTTTCGGTTATTACTAATAGCGAGCAGCATGAAGCACTGCCATTAGTAACATCTGGGTATATTTCATCGTTGCGTAAAGCTAGAACAATTGAGCCTGCTAAAATATTATTGGTTGAAGATAATCCAATAAACCAGCAAGTATCTACTTTAATGCTTAAAAAGCTCAATTGTGAAACAGTCTTAGCCGAAAATGGTCAACGTGCTTTAGAAGTGCTCGCAAAACATGAAGCCGGTTATTTTCAAGTTGTGCTAATGGATTGCCAAATGCCGGTTATGGATGGTTATGATGCCACTATTGCAATACGTAAAGGTGAAGCTGGCGAGCAACATAAAGCAATTAAAATTGTAGCATTAACAGCCAATGCCATGGACTCAGATAAAGAGCGATGTATTGCAGCTGGCATGAATGATTATTTAAGTAAGCCAATTGAACTTGATATTTTAAAAGACAAATTAGAGCAGTATTTTTAAGGTTAAAACAGTATGACAAACACAATCGACATTCGAGATGCGCAGGCAAGTGATGCAAAAACCATTTTGCACTTTATTAATGAGCTCGCTATTTATGAAAAAGAGCCACAAGCAGTTAAAACCAATGAACAAGCCATTTTAGATACCCTTTTTAGTGAAGGCGCAACAGCGCATAGCATTATATGCTTTGATGGCGATGAGCCCATTGGCTTTGCTGTTTATTTTTATAATTACTCTACCTGGCTTGGTAAAAACGGCCTGTACCTAGAGGATTTATATGTAAGCCCTGATAGCCGCGGTAAAGGGGCTGGTAGGGCAATAATGAAGCACTTAGCAAATCAAGCGCTGAATAAAAATTGTGGGCGTTTTGAGTGGGTGGTATTAGATTGGAATAAACCCGCAATAGATTTTTACGATAGTATGGGCGCTAAGCCGCAAAATGAATGGATTATTTATCGCTTAACTGGGCAAGAGTTAATCGATTTTGCCAAATAAGGCAGAGTGCCTTTTATACACGTTACATAATAAACAGTTACTTAACCATATAACCCCTGCCTTTGGTTAACTTATATGGTTAAGGTCCGAAATTGGCTAGTAAAGTGTGGCGTATACTTTAAGCTTAAGTTTCTTATTAGTAATTAATGTGTGCGTTTATGAATGATAAACAGTGGCAAAAGGCACGACAGAGCCGCGACCCTCGTTTTGATGGGCTTTTTTATGTGGCGGTTAAAAGTACCGGTATATATTGTCGGCCAATATGCCCAGCCCCCACGGCTAATGAAATAAACGTTACCTATTATCAGTACGCACATAATGCTGCTAAAGCGGGGTTTAGACCCTGCATGCGGTGTAGGCCCGATAGTGCGCCGGGGAGCTTTGCTTGGCAAGGCGTTAAAACCACGGCACTGCGAGCAAAACAGTTAATTGATCAAGGCGCTTGTCATGATTGCGAAAAGCTCGCGGCAAGATTAGGGGTAAGTAGCCGTTATTTAAGGCGTTTATTTACTCAGCACTTTGGTATTTCGATCACGCAATACCGCCTTTTCAATCAGTGTCATTTTGCTAAAAAGTTGATCCAAGAAACCACTCTTCCGCTAACGCACATTGCTTTTGCGGCGGGGTTTAATAGCATTAGACGTTTTAACGACGCATTTTTACAGCAACTAAATATTGCCCCTTCAAAATTACGCAGCAGCGATAAAGCACCTAACTCTATTGCAAACTCAACTCTCAATTTAACTCTTCCCTTTAGGCCGCCATATAATTGGCCTGCTATGCAGCAGTTTTTAGCAAAACGCTTAATTGCCCCTATGGAGTGGATAACAGCGACAAGTTACGGGCGTACATTTTCATCCGAGCACTGCAAAGGCAGTTTTAATGCCGAGTTTATAGCTCATAAAAATCACTTTAAAGTGGCAATAACGATTAATAATACGCATTGCTTGCAGCAAGTTATTACCAATATTCGCCGAGTACTTGATTTAGACGCCGATATAAATTTAATCACAATGCATATACAAGATAATATTAATAATGCATTTACGGTGAGCGAAGGGCTGCGCCTACCAGGAATTTGGTCGAGCTTTGAAGCGGGCATTCGCGCAGTACTTGGGCAGCAAGTCAGTGTTACTGCTGCACATAATTTAGTAACCAAACTCGTTAGTGAGTTGGGGGAGCAGTGCAATGGGGCCGTTTATTTTCCAACCCCACAGCAATTGGTAAACAGTGATTTTGCGTTTTTTAAAATGCCTCAGGCGCGTAAAAATGCATTGTATAATTTGGCGCAGTTTTGCACGTTAAACCCACAATGTGACGATTTAGATTTATGGCTAAATTTAAAGGGCATAGGCCCGTGGACGGTAAACTATGCTAAGTTACGTGGCCAAAGCCAGCCCGATATTTTACTCGATGGTGATTTAGGTGTTAAAAAAGCGCAAGCCGCTGTGGCTGTGTTTAACGCCGATAACTGCGCGCCGTTTCGATCATATTTAACTTTTCAACTATGGCAGCAATTATAATGATAATTCAAACCTTACTACCAAGTCCTATCGACGATATTATAATTCAAGGCAGCGAAAATGGCGTGAGCTATGTGGGTTTTTACCCATCTAAAAATTATCCCATTACAGCGCTTAGCGAAGTGACTAATACCGCTATTTTGTGCGCAGCAGCACAGCTTAATGAGTATTTTGCTAAGCAGCGCACTACCTTTACTGTACCTTTAGATACCCAAGGAACTGATTTTCAGCAAAGTGTATGGCAGGCATTACTTAAGGTCCCCTATGGAGAGCTTAAAACGTATGGCGATATTGCTAAGGTATTAAACAACCCCAAAGCGGTACGCGCTGTTGGCGCTGCAAATGGCAAAAACCCAATAAGTATTATTGTGCCGTGTCATCGTATTATTGGCGCAAACGCAAAATTAACAGGTTACGCGGGTGGACTTGCAAGAAAACAATGGTTATTGCAGCACGAAACCGGTTGAGCAGCTCTTAATGCATAAAATGCATAAACCAAATTGGTATTAACGCTCGTTTGAGGTAGCATAAGCGCACTTTTTATCTGAAGGCACAGCAATGGCGCAATTATACTTTTATTATTCTGCAATGAATGCGGGTAAATCAACCACTTTATTACAATCTGCATTTAATTACCAAGAGCGTGGTATGGAGCCGGTGATCCTCACAGCTGCAATTGATGATAGAGCGGGTGTAGGCAAAGTATCTTCGCGAATTGGGCTGCAAGCCGATGCGCATATTTTTGATGAAAACAAAGATGTATTTGCGCTGATACAGTCACTTAATCAAGAAAAAAAACGCCATTGTGTGCTGGTTGACGAATGCCAGTTTTTATCTAAAGAGCAAGTGATGCAGTTAACCGATGTGGTTGATGAACTGGGTATTCCGGTACTATGTTACGGCTTGCGTAACGATTTTAGAGGCGAGCTATTTACCGGCTCGCAGTATTTACTTGCTTGGGCCGATAAGTTAGTGGAGCTTAAAACTGTGTGTCATTGTGGTCGAAAAGCTAACCACGTATTGCGTACAGATGAAAATGGTAATGCAATAGCCGATGGTAACCAAGTAGAAATAGGCGGCAACAACCGGTATGAATCGGTGTGCCGCAAACATTATAAAGCCGCGTTAAATATGGGCCGCTAAAACCTTTATAAAGGTGTCTATATCTGCTTTAGTTATGTCTAAGTGAGTTACTAACCTAAGTTGCTTACTTGGACTAAACAGTATTCCTTGCGCTTTTAAATCAGCTGCTAGCTGCTGTATATTAATATTAGGCTCGCAGCTGGCATAAACCATGTTGGTGGTGTTTTTCATGTTAACGTTAAAGCCATTAAGTGTACTTAATTGCTGTGCTAGGTAGCGAGCATTAGCATGATCATCGCTTAAGCGTTTTACATTATGCTCAAGTGCGTATTGCCCTGCTGCTGCTAACATTCCTGCTTGGCGCATACCGCCGCCAAGTACTTTGCGCCAACGTCTTGCTTTGCTAATCAGTGCTTTTGAACCTAGCAATAACGAGCCAACCGGCGCACCTAACCCTTTAGATAAACAAATCGAAACAGAATCAAAGTGCTGGGTAATGGCGGTTATATCCACATTAAGATCGCTTGCTGCATTAAACGCGCGAGCACCATCTAGGTGTAGTGATAAGCTGTGCTGGTTTACAAACTTGCGCGCCGCAGCAAGGTAGTCAAGAGCAAGTACTTTACCGCCTATGGTGTTTTCAAGGCTTAATAAGCGGGTGTTGGCAAAATGATTATCATCAGGCTTTATTGCCGCCGCTATTTTATCAAAGCAAAGTGTACCGTCTGCTTCGTTTTCAATTGGCTGGGGTTGTATTGAGCCTAAAACGGCTGCGCCGCCGCCTTCAAATTTATAGTTATGGGCACTTTGACCGCAAATGTATTCGTCCCCGCGCTCACAATGTGCCATTAACGCCAATAAGTTAGCTTGAGTACCTGAGCTACAAAAAAGTGCATCAGCAAACTCAAAGCGCTCACATGCATAAGCTTCTAGTTGGTTAACGCTTTCATCATCGCCATATACGTCATCGCCTACAGGGGCGTTATACATTATATCGCGCATAGCTTTAGAGGGTTTAGTTACCGTATCTGAGCGAAAATCTATCATAGGGTTAATCCTTATTTTATTATCCGAGTTCTTCGCAAATTTGCGCACGCGTGTCTTTATCAAAATAACTCCAAGCAATAAAACGACTAACTTTTTGCCCTTGTGCCATATCAACTATTTTATATTGGGCTATAGGGTGCTGTTTTAATGCTTGCTCTAAAGCCGCAATATTATCTTTTTTAGAGACTAAAGAGGTAAACCACATTACTTGCTCAGCAACGGCTGCACTTTCTTTAATCATATTAGAGATAAACTGCACTTCACCGCCTTCGCACCATAGCTCGTTATTTTGACCACCAAAGTTAAGCGTGCTGCTAGGTGCTTTGCCAAGGTTTTTCCACTTACGTTCGCTACCTTTAACAGCGTCTTCGCTGCTGGCATGAAACGGCGGGTTACACAGCGTTAAGTGATACAGATCTTTACTGTTTATAACTCCTTTGAATATATTTGCGGCATTTTTTTGCTGTTTTAAGGTTATTTTTAAATGATTAAATTGCGCAATTTGTTTTGCTACTTTAATGGCTGCAGGGTCAATGTCGGTGCCAGTAAAATGCCAGTTATATTCATGCCCGCCTGTGAGCGGGTAAACCAAGTTAGCGCCGGTGCCAATGTCTAATACTTTAACTTGGCGGCCAGTGGGAATGTGCGTTTGGTTATCGTCGGCTAATAAGTCGGCCAAATAATGAATGTAGTCTACTCGCCCCGGAATAGGTGGGCATAAGTTGTGCTGTGGAATATCCCAAAAATCTACTTTGTAATGGGCTTTTAAAAGGGCTTGATTAAGTGTTTTTACCGCTTTGTTATCACTAAAATCAATACTTTTTGTACCTGCAGGTGTTGTAATAATAAAAGCAGAAAGTACAGGATGCTGCTCAGTTAATAGGTCAAAATCGTAGCCATTTAAGTGTTGATTACGAGGGTGTAGTTTTGCGCGTGAGGTGCTTGCTTTCATGATGATTATTTTTACAACAGGAATAAAAGTTAATTGTAACAAATACCGAGATAAAAACGTGATAATTTTCCCTATGGCTACGAGGTTGTTACTGGTAGGATGAGCTGTTAGCAATTAAAAAGGACTCACTGTGGCAATCACTCAGCAATCAGTATTTATAACATTAGCCGATCAGCAAACACTGCATTTACGTCGTATTAGTAGCGATAAGCCAAATGGCGCAGTGGCTTTTTTTATGCATGGCGCGGTAGAAAACGGTAAAATATTTTATACCCATAGCAACAAAGGCTTAGCGCCTTTTTTAGCCGAACAAGGGTTTGTGTGTTATGTGGCTGATTTACGTGGTCGTGGTGAAAGTAAACCGGTTATAGACAAGCATGCTCGTTATGGTCAAACCGAAGCTATTTTAGAAGATATTCCTGCATTTATAGATAAAATAGAGCAGTTAGAGGGAAAAAAACCAGATTATTGGCTGGCTCACTCTTGGGGTGGAGTGTTAATGAATAGCGCATTTGCTCGATTCCCAAATTATATTAACGACGTAAAAGCCTGTGCTTACTTTGGCACTAAGCGCTCGTTATTTAATAATCATCCTAAAAAGTTACTTCAAGCTAACTTTATTTGGTATTTTATGGCGCCGTTAATGGCTAAAAAGCATGGGTACTTACCGGCTAAACGCTTAAAGTGGGGCAGTGACAATGAAACACAAAAGTCGCATTGGCAAAGTATGCAGTGGGCTAAAAAAACACCTTGGATAGACAGTGACGATAACTTTGATTACGCCAAGGCCGTTGCACAATTAACCTTGCCGCCAACGCTGCATATTGCAGGCGCAAAAGATAAAGCCCTTGCACAACCAATAGATATTCAAAAGTTTATAGAAGAGTCAGGTCCTGGGGTACAAAAAATGCAAATTTATGGGCGTCGTTATGGTCATAAAGTAGATTACGACCATATTAATATGTTAACCCATCCGCATGCGCGCAAAGAGCAGTTTAAAGATGTACTTAATTGGTTTGCGACTGCGCCAAAAGCTTAAGTAATGGCGTTTTGTAACGTTGCCATTTATCAACATTATGCTGATTAACCGGTTCACGTATAGCGTGCTTGCTGAGTGTGGTAACCGCGATTTTTTGTTTATAAAATGCCAAGCATTTTTCTTCAAACGAGCAACCTATAAACCTAAGTAGTGCAGTGAGTTGGCCTTTGGGGTCCGTTACTAATTGCTCATAACTTAGGTTATATATTTGCAATGCCGGAAATGTTTGCCAATGCGCCATTAATTTTTCATACAAGCTATGATATTGCTTAAACTCGGTTAACGAGCAAAAGTAAGGTTCGTTTTCGGCAAAATAATTAGTAAATACCGAAAATGCCGTGGCATTAAAATCGCGTGTTAAATTAATAAATTTGGCATGTGGAAATAGCATATAAATAAGCCCAATAGCCTGATAGTTGCTCGGCAGTTTATTAATAACAAAGGGGCGAGAGGGGCTTGCTGTTTTTAATTTTGCTATATAAAGGTCGCGGGCTTTATTAATTAACTCATGTGTTAAATGGTTTAAACACAGTGGGTAACTAAAACCGGTTTTTTGTTCTAAAAACGCCATCACATCACTACTTATACTAATACTTTCACCCATGCTTGAGCATTGACTATGGTTTACCAGCATTTGTTCAAGTAGGGTTGAGCCGCTGCGTGGCATGCCAATGATGAATAGGGGAGTAATGCCACCTTTCACGCTTTTATTCGCTGAGCTTAAAAGAGCAGCTGTATTGTATTTTATTATGTCGTCGTAAAAAGTAGTAAGAGCTTGGGTGTCAAATTCGCTTAGTTTTCGTTGTAATTGGTTAGCTAACACAAAGTAGTTAAACGCCTGCTCTGTATCCTCTAGTTTGTCGTAACTTTTTGCCAAAGCGTAATAGCACACCATTTTAAGGCGTAAATTATTAGTTTGCGTTAGCAAGTGATGCAAGTTGCTAAGATAGTTATGTTCTTTGTCAAAACGCCCCAATTGTACCAACTCTAACAAAATATACGCTGTAACAGGGTAAACGCCTAAGCTCAGTGCATGCGAAAAAGTAGTATGGGCTTTATCGAGCTCACCATACGTTAAATAGTGCTGGGCCAAATAGTAATGTGGGTCGGGGTTATTACTGGCTAGGTTTTTTGCGTACTCAAGCACTTTTAGCGCATCATTTGGTGAGTTTACATTATTAAATGCATCAGCCAACGCATGTAGAGGTTCAAGCATATAAGGCAGGCGTTCACAGGCTTTTTGTAATAAATATACAGCATCATCATTACGCTCTAGGCGCAGTGCAATTCGGCCTAAACCAAACAGGGCTTCGCCGTTATCAGCATCGGCTTTAAGTATTGTTTTGTAGTAAAACTCAGCGTCTTTAAGTTTGTTTTCTGCCAGTAACTGATTCGCTTTTTTAAGTAGCATTGTAACTTTAACATTCCTGTTGATTCTGTCTTGACTATCTATACAGCGAAAAAGGCGAAATGTCTTTCACATTTCGCCTTTACCTTATGACCAATAAGGATTAAAAAGTATAAGTTGCTTTAACGTAATAATAACCACCGTTAATACCAAATGGTGATGTTTCGTAGTATTGACCACCCCAATTATTATTCGGGATAAATTCACTAGCGCCACTAAAATCAAGTTTTTCAGCTTCTTGGTCAAGTAAGTTTTGTGCACCTACAGAAAAGCTCATTGATTCGTTTAAAAAATAAGTAATTTCAGCGTCTAAGGTAACCGCAGCATCTGCCATTTTAGCTGTTTCGTCATAATCTACATGCACACCTTGGTATTCACCAAAGTAGTTTACGCGGGTAAACGCTGAGAAGCTTTCCCATTGTTGTGCCCAGCTTAGAGTTGCACGGTGATTAGGTAAGTCATTTTCAAGGCGGCTTACTTTAAATGGCCCTGTTATAATAGTTGAGCGGGTAACTTCGGTTTCATTCCAGTTGTACGCTAAGCTAAATGTTGAGCTGCCGTTAAGTAACTCAGTAGAGTAGTTAGCCACTAAATCAACACCTTGTGTAGTGGTGTCAAAATCATTAGTAAAAAAGCTTACCTGTGCTAAGTTTTGTACATTAGGAATGCCCGATGCAGTAAGTTTGTCTTTATCTGCTTGGCTAAGTTCAATTTTGTCTGATTGACTAATGCGCTCATCAACTTGAATATTGTAATAATCTACCGTTAAAAATAAATCGCCAAGCGTGTACACAGCGCCAAAAGTATAGCTTTGTGATTCTTCTGGCTCTAATTCTTGCCCGCCAAGTTGTATTGCAATTGGGTTAGTAGGTGGTAATAATGCAGAATCCACTAATACACCGCTGCTAAGGTTTGTTTGTACGTTACTCACATTAGCTTGGCCAACGGTTGGCGCTCTAAAGCCTGTGCTGATTGAACCACGAATATTTAAATCTTCAGTTAAGTGATACTGAGCCATTAATTTGTAGTTAGTTGTCGTGCCAAAGGTATCGTAATCTTCAAAACGAACGGCTAAGCCCATTAAAAACTCTTCAGTAAAGGGCGCTTCTATATCAACATAAGCGGCGTAGTTACGACGGCTATATTCACCGGCATCAGAGGGTTTAAAACCGGGGAAGCCATTTGAACCAATACCAAAGCCTTGATCGGTAAGTGGCCCTGCAATAAACGAGGCTTCATCGCCAGAGATCACAGTAAAGGTTTCTTCATGCCATTCTAGGCCTGATGCTATGTTTACATCGTATGCTAGGCCAAAATCAAAACCTTTGGATAGATCAAAGTTAAAGTTTTTCTCTAATTGTTCGTATTTACCTGGGCTAAAGTCACGTGGGCTTTCTGGGCCTAAAGATGCATTAATCGTGTCGTAAATAAAGTAGCGAGATTCGTTATAACCAACCGTGCCACTTAAATCGTAATACACATCCTTTAAAAAGCCATCAGTAAACTGACCTTTAGTACCAATAGTGAGTGACGCATCGGTAATATTACCGCCAAAGTTTGGTGTAAAACCACCCGGCAGCATTTCATTAAATGCAAAACAATCAGGGTTATTTGCAACGCCATTAATATAATCTGGATTATCAAGCACGTTATCATCAATGGCAATAGTTGGGCAGTTGCCGCTCATATCACCGGTTAAATCGCCAACGAGTAAAGTATCGCCACCGTCATTTGAATAAGCACCCGGGCGAGTGTGTGGGTTACGGTAATAAAAACCACCTCTTACATCGCGCTCAGAGTAGTTACCAAACATGTAAAACTCTGAATTATTGGTTAGCTCTAAACCTACATTACCAAAAATTGAAATGTCGTCGTTAACCTCAGGTGCGCCCCATACTTGAGTAATAGGTGCTATGTCGGGTACGCCGGCATCATTAAGTGCTTTAGCATCAAAGCGTTGTACTGAGCGGCTGGTTGCATCTGCGGTTTTATATTGAAAGCTTAAATTTGCAAAGCCATTGTCGGTAAAAGGAAGGCCAATATTGCCCGAAACTTGAGTGGTATCGCCATCACCTTCGTAATACTCGCCCTTACGCACTTCAAGAGAGCCACCTTCAGAGGCGTCTTTTAATACAAAGTTTATAACCCCTGCAATAGCGTCAGAGCCATATTGTGCAGCAGCACCGTCACGCAGTACTTCTACTTGCTTAAGGGCAATACTTGGAATAACCGAAATATCGGCACCTTGAGCACCATCGTTAATACCACCGCCTAAAAAGGCGATAACAGAAGCGCGATGGCGGCGTTTACCATTTAATAAAATAAGTGTGCTGTCTGATGGTAAGCCCCTAAGGTTAGCTGGGCGCACTAATGACGCTGCGTCGCTAATTGGCATAGAGTGTACGTTTAATGAAGGTATAGCGCCCTTTAATAGCTCTAGCATGTCGGTGTTACCTGACTTGCTTAGCTCTTCACCACCAATAATATCGATAGGAACCGGTGAATCACCAATAGAGCGAGGTGCTGAGCGTGTACCAACAACAGCAATTTTTTCTAGATTCTTATTCACTTTGGTTGTTGTTTGCGCGTCGGCTGCAATAGCAGAGCCAGATATAAACAATCCGGCTGTCGTGGTGGCTAAGGCAAATTTAACTGCCTGGTTTAGCACATTGCTTTTTAATTTCATTCTAAATATCCCCAGTTAGAATAGTTTTGTTAATCATGTTTGTGTAACACGAGTTATTTTTGTAGCGGACTAGTCACAGTTCATGGGGAGAAAGGTAATACTTGTTGACTCCTTAAAGCTTAATAAATTAAGCCCACTTCCTGTGAGTCCAGCTTATAGACTATAGAGAAAAAACAAGTAGAGCAATAATTAATTAACCATTATTTAACAATGGGGAGGTTTTGTATGAAATTACAACAACACAGTGAGTGCTGCCTGTAATGCGCAGTTTGATTAAGAAAAAGGTTAAATTAAGGACGGTTTAAATAAGGGGGGTTAGCGTTTTTGTTACTTTATTGTTATTGCATGCTGCTCATTTTTGCGCTTCCAAATAGCGAGCTGCTCTTTATATTCATCCCATACGCATGGGCAACAACTTCCACCACCACAGCACTCGTCCGGCTTAGGTTTTTCTGGTTTTGCGACTGCAGGTAGTCCATTTAATTGCATATTAAGATTTTTTTAAATACTAAAAAGGCTGTAAATAATAAAGTATTGACCTTGGCATGTAAATTATTCTTTGTGAACTTGAATCCCTGTGTGAGAATACGCTAATGCGATTATATAAAGTCATACACCGCGCACCATGGCGGGTTGTTAAAATTAGTTCCAAGCGCCAGCAATTGCGTTTTCGTCGTGCTATGGTTGCGCTTAAAATTGCGCTTGCGCAAGAAAGACAAGAAACAAAAGAAATGCTCTCAATTTATAAACGCTACACACAAGGGCAAACAAATAAAGCCGAATTAAAGCGTGCAAATGAGCAATTTGTAGATATTTTAAAGGGTTTGGGTTTAGGGGTATTTGCCTTATTACCGTTTGCACCTTTAACTATTCCTTTAGTGGTTAAACTTGGCCGCTTAGTTGGCGTTGATGTTTTGCCTAGCTCCTTCAATATGAATCGTTCAGTTAAAGAGCTTGATCGTGAAATAGCTCAAGAAAATCAAAAGCAAGACCCACAAAACTCATTAAAAAAGTAATCTATAATTGGCAAAATTAGCGATACCTTTTACGTCTCCATATTGTTATGCTTAGTGACCATTTATATTTTGTGAGTCATTTAATGAGTGCATTACTTCGTCATACTTCTTCTGGAATTCCTTTATCTTTTATCCTTAAAAACGAATTAACCGACTGGCTTACGCAGCAGCCTACATTTGTACAAAACTGGTTAGCAAATAGTGGTTTTGAAAAGCAAGGGCTAGCATTAGTACCAAACCCGGAAACGGGTGAACTTAACCATGTTTATTGCATAATGCGCAGCAGTGATGACTTTTGGGCTGCAGGCGACTTAGCCACCAAGTTACCGCTTGGCTGTTATCAAATTCAAGGTGAAAAGCAACTAGTTGAGCAGCTTGCCTTAGGCTTTGTGTTGGGTGGTTATGAATTTAGTGAGTACAAAGAAAAAATCACCGCAAAAGCGCAGCTAGGTATTGCTGACAAAACACTTTACGAGCAAATAAAACAACAAGCCGACGCAATTGGTTTAGCCCGCGATTTAGTTAATACGCCGGCTGCCGACATGATGCCGCAACATTTAGCACAAGTAATGAGTGATTTAGCCGATACCTTTGATGGAGACTTTACTCAGTGGATTGGGGATGAGTTGTTAGAACAAAACTACCCAACAATTCATATGGTTGGTCGTGCGAGTGAAAATAAGCCGCGTTTACTCGATTTAAAATGGGGCGCAAAAGACGCACCATTAATTACTTTGGTTGGTAAAGGTGTATGTTTTGACTCAGGCGGGCTTGACTTAAAACCTAGTGCCGGTATGCGTAACATGAAAAAAGACATGGGCGGCGCAGCACATGTAATTGCGCTTGCTCAGCTTATAATGGCTGCTAATTTACCAATTAGATTACGCGTGTTAGTACCTGCGGTTGAAAACGCGGTTTCGCGTAACGCATTTCGCCCAGGCGATGTAGTAAAAACCCGTAAAGGCATTATGGTTGAAATTGACAATACCGATGCCGAAGGACGTTTAGTATTATGTGACGCGCTTAGCGAAGCCCAAAACGACGAGCCTGAGCTTATCATTGACTTTGCTACCTTAACAGGTGCGTGTCGAGTTGCTTTAGGCACTGAACTACCAGGGTTTTTCTGTACTGAGCGTACTATTGCTAATAGTATTATGGACGCAGGGTTGAGCGTAAATGATCCGGTATGGCAACTGCCGTTATTTGATCAATACAAGTCATTTTTAAACAGTGATGTGGCCGATATGGCAAACTGTGCAAGCACCCCATTTGGCGGCGCAATTACCGCTGCACTGTATTTAAAAGAATTTATTGAGCCAACTACGCCTTGGGTACATTTTGATGTAATGGCATGGAACTTACGTGCTCTACCAGGTCGCCCAGTAGGCGGTGAAGCGCTAGGTATTCGTGCAGTATTTAATTACTTGCAAAACCGTTTTAACTAATAGTCGAGTATTAAGTATGAGGTGTTAAACCTCATACAACTCAAGCGGTAAATTATCCGGATCGGCAAAAAAAGTAAACTTTTTGCCGGTTATTTCATCTTCTCTTATGTCCTCTACGCTAACCCCTTGCGACTCTAAATACGCTTTAGCCACGTGCACATCACTTACTTTAAATGCCAAATGCCTTAACCCTTGTGCTTCAGGGTAACTTGGGCGCTCTGGTGCGCCAGCAAACGAAAACAACTCAAGTTGACTGCCATCAGGTAAAGCTAAGTCTAATTTATAAGAGTTTCGCGCTTCCCTAAAGTGCTCATTAATAATTTTAAGCTTTAATATTTTGCTATAAAAATGCTTAGCGCGAGGGTAGTCGCTGCAAATAATAGCGGCATGATGAATGCCAAGTAGTTTCATAACGCGCTCTCTAAATTGTGTAATTAAATACAAATACTAAAAACAAAAAACGCACAATTAAGTGCGTTTCAATAAGTAGCTGCCTGTTTAGGTTGGCTCTGCTTCTTTACATGCTTTTACCGCTGGAGCAACTAACTCTAGGCCGGTTTTATCGCAAGGAGGAAGTTGTGCATCACTTACACTAATAGGTGTTACACGCTCGCCCCATTTAATATAACTAGCAGCCCACGTAAGGCCAGCGCCAAAGGCCGCCGACATAATATTTGAGTGTGGTTTAATTAAACCTTGCTCCACCGCTTCGCAAAGTGCAATGGCAATAGTCGCTGCCGATGTATTACCGTACTGGCCAATATTAACCATTACTTTTTCATCGGGTACTTTTAAACGGTGCTGAATGGCTTGAATAATACGTAAGTTAGCTTGATGTGGCACTAATACGTTTATATCGTCTAGGCTTAAATTTGCTTGGGCTAGTACATCGTCGCATGCTTCACTCATGCCTTTTACAGCGCGCTTAAATATTTCACGGCCTTCAAATAGTAAATTAGATGGGCCAATCGGCTGATATTTATTTAAGTCACTACCAAAGTTTTCGATATGTAAAATATCACGATCTGTACTGTCACAACCTGTTTTAGTCGCGAGTAAACCTGCAGGTGTATCGGCAGCTTCGAGTACTACGGCACCCGCGCCATCGCCAAATAATACCGCACTGTCACGGCGCGACCAGTTTACATACCAAGTCATGCGCTCAGCAGCAATAACCACAGCCTTTTTAATCATACCGGCTTGTATTTGCGCTGTTGCTGCTTGTAGAGCATATAAAAACCCTGAACAAGCTGCGTTAGTATCCATGGCGGCAGCGCCCACAGCGCCAATATTTTTTTGCACTAACGATGCAGTATTTGCCACCATAGTTGATGGAGTACAGGTGGCTAAAATAACTAAATCAATATCTTTAGCGTCAATACCAGCACAAGCAATAGCATGCTTAGCCGCCACAGTAGCAAGCTCTGCAGTACTTACATGGCTAACTCTGCGAGATTTTATACCTGTTCGTGATGTTATCCACTCGTCTGTGGTATCCACTATTTTGCTAATTTCGTCGTTACTAATGCTTGTTGGTGGAATGCATTTACCCCAACCAGTGATGTGTGCGTAAGGCATAGTGTGTTCTCTTAAAAAGTGGTCTGACATGTATTACTAATGAATAAGTTATACCAAAAAATGGCTTTTAACACTAGTAAATACCCAAGGAGATAAAAAATGATAGCTTATTAAAAGGGTTTTTGTAGCGTAAATGTAGCAATTTATAGTTAATTGGGTTAAAGGTAGAGCTTAAAAGGAGCAAGTATGAAAACTACACTAATAACGACATTTACTGCAATCACTTTAGCGTTAACAACAAATATGGCATTAGCACAACAACATAAAATTATTTATGCGGGCAGTGACATGCTGGGTACAGAGCAAACGGTTAAAACTGAGCAAACACTGGTAATAGTCGATGATAAAATTTCAGCGATTAAAAGCGGCTATGTAAGTAAAAATGCATTGGGTTTACCCGATGCGCAAGTAATTGACCTTAAAAATCAATTTGTAATGCCCGGGCTAATAGACATGCACGTGCATGTTACTTTTGAGCGCGATGCCAATGTTAGCAGGCATCGCTGGACTACCGAATACGAGGCAGACAACGCGCTGCGTTCAATTAAATATTTACAGCGTACTTTAAATGCAGGTTTTACTTCAGTACGAGACTTAGGCAGTAACTATCAGGTTATTTTTCCGCTAAAGCGCGCCATTGAGCGTAATGATATTAATGGTCCACGCATTTTTGCCGCGGGCAATACAGTATCGCCTACTGGTGGGCACGCCGATTTACATGGCTATCGTAAAGATATAAGCGACGGTGTTGGTGCATCGTTAGGTATTTGTAACGGCGCAGACGACTGCCGCAGAGCAACGCGCGAAGTGATTAAAAGTGGTGCCGATGTTATAAAAATTACCGCCACCGGTGGCGTATTAAGTAATACCGCCGCAGGCGTTAATCAACAATTAACCGACGCAGAGCTTAGTGCAATTGTAGATACCGCGCATCATTTAGGGCGTAAAGTAGCCGCTCATGCACATGGTACGCAGGGTATAAAAGCCGCGCTTAAAGCGGGTGTAAACTCAATAGAGCATGGCTCGTATTTAGATAAAGAGGCTATAGCACTGTTTAAAAAAACCGGAGCCTACTTAGTACCTACTTTGCTGGCCGGTGCAACCGTGAGCGAAGAAGCTATCAGTAATCCAAACATGCCAATTGCTATTGCAGATAAAGTGCGCGAAGTAACACCTAAAATGCAGGCATCGTTTAAATTAGCGCTAAAAAATGAGGTAAATATTGCCTTTGGCACCGACTCAGGCGTATCGCGCCATGGCCTTAATGCTAACGAGTTTAGCTTACTGGTAAGTAATGGTATGAGTGAAGCGCAGGCAATTAAATCGGCAACCGTGAGCGCAGCTAAACTGCTTGGCCAAGATACCCAATTAGGCGATTTGAGTGTGGGTAAACAAGCCGACATTATTAGTGTTAACGCCTCGCCGCTAAAAAACATTGCAGAGCTTAAAAATGTGCAGTTTGTAATGAAAGCAGGGCAAGTATATAAGCAATAACCACACTTGCTATTAAGGCACTGGGCTCAATAAATATTAAGCTTAATAATTATTAACCCCAGCGCCGTGGCCTTTTAATACTTCACTTTGTACCTAGTTACAATGTTGATGAATGATGACTAAGTATTGCATAAGCATTAAAATAGCTTTTCTTAAAATTCAATAGGTAACATGTGTTTTGTTAATTCGCACCGATCCGGCTATTAGCCGCCTTTTAATGTTACGCAGTGGTGCCATAGCTGTGCAGCTTATTGCTGTGCTTATAGTGTACTTTTTATTAGATCATCAAATAGCATTAATGCCCTTACTGTTAGTGATTGCCCTAGAAGCGGGATTTCAGTTAATGAGTTTGCTGGCTTATCGTAATGTAAGCCAAGCAAAGCCGCTGGGTATGCTGATGCAATTAACCGCCGACGTATTGTTTTTAACTATTTTGTTATCACTCAGTGGTGGCGCAACCAATGCGTTTGTGTCGTTATTATTGCTGCCAATAATGATTGCTGCGGTAACGCTAAGTGGCAAAGGGCTTGCTTATATCGCGGTATTAGCCATTGCGGCGTATAGTGTATTACTGATAAAAATGCCCGAACATAACCTGCACCAAATGAACATGAGCGGCCACTTTATTAGCATGTGGATTAATTTTGTTTTGAGTGCTTGTGTAATAGCGTTAGTGATTGGTGCAATGAACCGCGCCCTAAAAGAGCGTGAGCGCACTATTGCTCAAGTGCGCGAGCAACAATTGCGCAGTGAACAGTTAGTAACGCTTGATGGCGCAGCAGCGCAAATAACGCATCAGCTTGCTACACCAATTGCTAACTTACAGTTACTATTTGAAGAGCTATTAGAGGATCATCCAAATAACCTTGTCGTTCAGCAAATGCACACTCCATTACAACAATGCGCTGCACAGTTAGATAGTTTTAGAAAGCTCTCTGCTGCGCTGCGCCTTAATAACATCCAACAACACATCACAACGGCGCAGTTACAACAGCAAATTACCGATACGCTATTACTGCAATATCCCGATCAACAAATAAAGTGGATTATAAAAAACCAAACGTGTGGCGTTAATACTGCCATATTAAACAGTGATGCTATGTTGCTACCTGCTATTTTAAATTTACTCCAAAATGCAGCCACCGCTAATCAGCAGCAAGGCCAAAATGTGCTTGAGCTTACTTGGCAGCAAGAGGAGCACTGCGGCGAATATGTTTACTTGCTTATTCGCGACTTTGGGAGTGGCTTTTCAGCAACGCAACTGAGCGATTTAGGTGGACAGTTAATGCCCAGCGATCATGGTATGGGGCTGGCGGTGCTGCTTTCTAATGTAACCTTTGAGCGTTTAAATGGCTCGCTAACTTTATATAACCACCCCCAGAGTGGCGCAATTGCCAAAGTTAAATTAGCAACTGTTTTTAGCGAGAAAAGTGAATGAAAATATTAATTATTGAAGACGATATAAACCTTGCTAGTACCTTAGCAAGGCGGCTAACTAAATACGGTTTTAACTGCGAAATAGCGCATAACCAAAGTGAGGCACTGCTTAGTGCAAGGCGGTTTTTACCAGCTATTATTTTGTTAGATATGAAGTTAGGTAACGACAATGGCTTAGCGTTAATAAAACCACTGCGCAGCTTGCTCACACACGCGCATATTGTATTACTCACGGGCTTTGCCAGTATTGCCACCGCAGTTGAAGCAATGCGCTTAGGGGCCAACGACTACCTTACCAAACCTGTTGATATGGCAACTTTACTAAAAGCACTTAACCAAGAGCGCGATACTGTAATAAGCTTAGATGTTGCAACCACAGTTATGTCGCCAGAGCGTTTAGAGTGGGAGCATATACAGCAAGTGCTACACAGTAATAATGGTAATGTGTCGAGCACCGCAAGGCAGCTCAATATGCATAGACGTACATTACAGCGCAAATTACAAAAAAAGCCAGTACAGCATTAATAACGGTAGTGATTAAATATAATTAGCAAAAACTAAAGCGATGCTGGATTTTTTTGAGCGCACTCAACACATTAATGAAGCACTATAGTAGCTGCCTGATTTAACTAGCTGTGCTAAAATCGCGGCGTTTAAATTTAACCGATATTACAAGGCTTTCACATGGCAAATACAGCGCACGCACTGCATATACTGGTAAAACATAAAGAAATTGCAGAAGATATTATTACGCAATTAGGTAAAGGTGCAAAATTTCAAACCTTAGCTAAAAAGTATTCGTCGTGTCCGTCGGGTAAAAAGGGTGGCGATTTAGGTGAATTTAGACGTGGGCAAATGGTGCCACAGTTCGACAAAATTGCATTTAATGGCGCTATTTTAGAGCCGCATTTAGTTAAAACTAAATTTGGCTGGCATGTGATCAAAGTGCTTTACCGTACTTAACACTCTTTGAGTGCATGTATTAAGTGCAGTTTAACAAGGCTTAATACTTTAAATTAAATATAAAAGGCTGCACATTGCAGCCTTTTTAGATTCTTGAATTCAGGGTTTAATTAACTACTCAGCGTTTTGCTGTGCTTCTTCTTCAGCTATTTGCTTAAAGGCTTGCACAAATGCAGCGCTAGGTTGCCCGCCAGTAAGGGCGTATTGCTCATTTATGATAAAAGTAGGCACAGTGGTAATACCCATTTGCTGTATGTCACTTTGCTGGCTGCGTACTTCTTGAAAAAACTCGCCACCGGCTAAAATTTCTTGAGCACGGTCTGTATCAAGGCCAACACTTGCAACAATATCAAGCAAAGCAGATTGCTCGTTTAAATTCACTAAGTCAGAAAAGTGGGCTTTAAATAAAGCCAGTTTTAGCTCGGTCTGCTTATTTAAAGTGGCAGCCCATGCTAATAAACGATGGCAATCAAAGCTATTTATTATCATTCGCTTATCGTCAAAGTTAAACGTGAAGTTGGCGTCTTTTCCGGCGTCTATTAAACGTTGGCGGTTATCTTTGCTTTGCTCTGGTGTTAAGCCGTACTTTTGCGTTAAATGTTCATTTAGATCTTGGCCTTCAGGCGGCATATTTGGGTTAAGCTCAAACGGTTTCCAGCTAATTTCTGCGTTTATTTCACCGTGTAATTCACTGAGTGCTTTTTCAAGGTTTTTATAACCAATAATGCACCATGGGCACATTACATCCGACACAATATCAATTTTAAGCGTTTTCATTATTTTCCCTTAGGGCAAAGCGGTAAAGCGAATATAGTGAGTATATTGGGATTAATTGCAGTTTATCAATCATGATTACTCTGCAGTGGATTAAAAGCTGCAAAAAATGTATTGGCAGCCTGGTTACTTTTTAGCATAAGGCAGGCGGATTAATTTGTTAGTGCTGTGGTAGCTGTCGAGCCCGCTTATAGCTACCGTATCTATGGCCTGTAAGTCTAAAAAGCCATCGCTTTGCAGTGCCGCTTCATCTAAATATACGTCCATTATTTCGCCAATCACAAGCTCTGTACCATTGACTGCTAAATGCTGATGTTCAATGTATTTTACCGCATATTTTAAGCGGCTTTGTTGTACAAATGGGGCAGTAAATTCATTTAAATACTCAGCAGTTAAGCCGGTGGCAGCAAACTCTGATTCGTTTTTATCATAACGCGCCGAGGTTTGATGTGCTTGCTGATAAATAGCACTATTAACATGGTTAATAGTATAAACACCGGTTGCTAAAATATTTTCGAAAGTGTGACGAGGAACGCTGTGGGGGCGCATTATCATACCAATTAATGGTGGGTGCGCGCCTAAATGAATAACAGAGCTAACAATCGATAAGTTAGTATTGCCTTGGCTGTCTTGAGTGCCAATTAAGTTAGCGCTTTTAAAGCCCGACAACGAGTTTATAAAGTGGGTACGCGTGTTTTTTTCAAGTGCTGCAATGCGCGCTTTAGTAAAATGCATTAAAAAATCCTTACTATGAAATACTTACCATGAAATACTTACCATGAAATACTTACCATGAAATAGTAGTGCCTTGCCAATCTAGGTAGGCGGGTTCACCGTTAAGTTCTAAATTAGGGTTAGTGTTAGTCAGTTCAAATAATTGCTGCGCTACAAACGCAGGAGTAAAAAGCTTGTTTGGCGGTACATTTTTTTGAAAAGGCTTAGACAGCTCAGTGTCGGTAGTACCGGGATGAAATAAAATGAGCTTAGTATTTTTAGCGCGCCTTGCCAGCTCCACGGCGGCAGTTTTAAATAACATATTAAGCGCCGCTTTTGATGCGCGATAGGTATACCAGCCGCCAAGTTTATTGTCGTTTATGCTGCCAACCCGAGCGCTTAATGCGGTAATAGTACAGTGAGTTTTAGAGGTTAATAATGGTAATACACTTTGCAGGCATAGCAGTGGTGTAAGCGCATTAACTTGCAGTAGTTGATTAAAGTAATCGCTGTTAATGTCCTCTAGTTTTTTTTCTGGCATGTGTTGCTGATTATGTAACAGGCCATTAAAAATAATTACCTGATGTAAATCAGCCTGCTGGTTTTGTAGTGTAGCGGTAACATTGTTTAAGCTTTGCTTTGAATAATCGCTTTGCAGTTGCGTTATATTATTTAGGTTATTGTACTGTGCATTGAGCGCGGCTGCGCTTACGCAAACAATATGGTACTGGGTTACTTGGTTATTTAAATGCGCTATATAAGCTTGTGCAATTGCGCTACTTGCGCCAAATAAAACAACAGTTTTCATTTATCACCTTTGCTTTTAGTTTTACATTGATTATTTTTACACTGTGAGTTTGGCATTAAAAAATGGCTTATAGGCTGGCGATACTTAGCAAAAAAAGTGTATGCGCAATCGGCAAAAAAACGAATTATGGGCAAGCGAATAATCTTCAACCAAGGGTATTTACCCACTGTTCTCCATGCTTGATAGGTTACATCAAGGCCATAAATCATTATTCCAGATGGCATTTTTGCGTGTAATAACGCCATAGCTTTACTTTTATCTACATTAGGAAAACGCGTATTAAAGTTAGTGGCATTAAGGTCCTCTAATATTATTTTATTATTAATGTCAGCACGCTTTAAATGTTGCATCTCGGCATTACACAGTGGGCAGTTAGCATCGTAAAAAATGATCATGTTATTGCTTTGTAATTATTTTACATATGCTTTTTTACGACACGCCATTGCAAATGGATCTATTAAATAACCGCACATAGTGATATTAATAGTGTTCCATGAAACAAAGGAGACTGAGAAATGAGTGAACAATATGCCGCCTTGCGAGGCAATGTAAATTTACTAGGCCAATTATTAGGGCAAACAATTAAAGATGCCCAAGGCCAAGCAATTTTAGATAAAGTAGAAGAAATAAGGGCTTTATCAAAGTCATCTCGCAGTGGCAACGAAAACGACCGTAAAACACTAATAAAAGTATTACATGCGCTCAGCGATGAAGAGCTGTTACCGGTTGCCCGTTCATTTAATCATTTTTTAAACCTTGCCAATGTTGCAGAGCAGTTTCATACCGTTTCGCGTTTTAATGATGTTGGCTTTTGCCAGCTAAATCCTCTCACTCAAACATTAAAAACGTTAGCAACTAAAGCAAATAATGGCCAACTTAATCACAATCATTTGGCCGACACACTCTCAAAACTCCACATAAACTTGGTGCTAACCGCGCACCCAACAGAAGTAACACGCCGCACAATTATTAATAAGCACGTTGAGTTAAGTGATTGCTTAGCTTCATTGGAGCGAACTGATAACTTAGCACAAGAGCGCGAAGCTATTTTAAATCGTATTGCGCAGTTAATTAGCCAAGCATGGCACACCGACGATATTCGTCGCTCGCGCCCCACCCCTGTTGATGAAGCAAAGTGGGGCTACGCGGTGATTGAAAATAGCTTGTGGCATGCAGTGCCACGTTTTTTACGTGAGTTTAGTCAGCATGTAAAAGAGCATTTAAGCTTAGAGTTACCAACAAACTACAGCCCAATAGAGTTTACCTCGTGGATGGGCGGAGATCGTGACGGCAACCCCTATGTAACTGCACAAGTAACCAAAGAGGTGCTTGATCATGGTCGTTGGATGGCACTGGACTTATATGGCCGCGATTTAGAAACGCTAAGTACAGAGCTGTCGATGTCTGATGCCAGTGATGAGCTGATAGCCCTTGCGGGGCAAGAATTTGAACCTTATCGCTGCGTGATTAAAACACTTAAAAACCAAGTGTTAGAAACCGTGATGCATTTAGGAGCAAAAATAAAAAATCAGCGCAGCGAAGCTCAAGACTTAATTACCGATATAAACCAAATAAAACATCCAATTGAGGTGTGCTATCGCTCGCTATTAAAATGCAATATGAAAGTAGTAGCCGATGGCCTATTACTGGATGTATTACATCGTATTAATAGTTTTGGTTTGCGGTTGGCTAAATTAGATGTACGCCAAGATTCATCGCGCCATGGTGATGTGTTTTCAGAGCTTACGCGTTACTTAGGCTTGGGCGATTACAACCAATGGCAAGAGCAAGACAAACAAGCCTTTTTACTCACTGAGCTTAACTCGCGCAGGCCACTAATACCTAAGCGTTGGCAGCCAAGCCCAGAGGTACAAGAAGTACTCGACACCTTTGACGTGATTGCACAGCAAGACGAGCAAACATTTGGCTTATATATTATTTCTATGGCGCGCACAGCCTCCGATATTTTAGCGGTACAATTGCTGTTAAAAGAAAGTGGTTGTAGCTTTAAATTACCGGTTGCGCCGTTATTTGAAACCTTAGATGATTTAAATGATGGCCACAATGTTATTACTACATTGTTGGATAATGACTGGTACAGAGGCCAAATTAACAATACCCAAAACGTCATGATAGGTTACTCAGACTCAGCAAAAGATGCCGGTATGATGGCAGCTGGTTGGGCGCAGTACGAAGCAATGGATAAGCTAGTGCAATTGGCCGACAAACGCGGCATAGAGCTGGTGTTATTTCATGGCCGTGGCGGTACGGTAGGGCGAGGTGGCGCACCCGCTGCACAAGCCCTACATTCACAACCACCGGGGTCATTAAAAGGCGGGCTGCGTGTAACCGAGCAAGGCGAGATGATCCGCTTTAAATTTGGTTTACCCGATGTTGCGCTGCAAAGCTTAAATATTTACGCCGGTGCTGTACTGCAAAGTAATTTATTACCACCGCCAGAGCCTAAACCACAATGGCGCGAAGTAATGGCTTTGATCAGCGAAGAGTCGTGCGAGCATTATCGTAACGTGGTACGCTACGATGAAAACTTTGTACCTTACTTTAGAATGGCAACCCCAGAGCTTGAGCTTTCTAAACTGCCGCTTGGCTCGCGCCCTGCAAAACGAAACCCTACAGGTGGGGTCGAAAGCTTGCGGGCAATACCGTGGATTTTTGCATGGAGCCAAAACCGTTTAATGCTGCCAGCGTGGTTAGGCGCATTAACAGGATTACAAGCGGCCTTGGCAAAATACGGCGCTGAAACCTTGCAAGAAATGAGCTTGCAATGGCCATTTTTTAGATCGCGACTAGAAATGCTCGAAATGGTATTTAGTAAAGCCGACAGCTGGTTAAGCGAGCATTACGATAACGCGCTGGTGGAAGATATGTACAAACCACTTGGTGTTACTTTGCGCAAAGAGCTCGCAGAAGCGATTAGTTTAGTACAGTCGCTTAGCCCGCAAAAAAGCTTATTGGCCGATCAGCCATGGATCAAAGAGTCAATTGCGCTGCGTAACCCTTATACCGATCCGCTTAACGTGTTGCAGGTAGAGTTACTTCGCCGTGCGCGCTCAAGCGACAACGGCAGCGAGGGCGATATAGATAACGCGTTAATGATCACCATGACCGGCATAGCAGCAGGTATGCGCAATACTGGTTAATAGCTAAATAAAAATAAGGGGATTGCGCAGCGCCGTAACCCCTTTATTTTATGCGTATACGCTGGCATTTTATGCGCTAACCTTTTAAACTACTTAGCCATTGAATAACAAAAAATATATTATGGCTTCAGCAACCTTTTTAGTACAAGCAAACACCGCACTTAGTAATACCCACATCTCCTTAAGCGTAGCGCAAACACAGGCTTTACGTAGCCAATTAAAAACCCAGCGCGGCATTTTAAACGCAAATAATATTAACCAACTATGCACGCAACTTAATGTAACAAACGACGCCTTATTACAAGGTATAGTGCCTTTAGCGTCTGAGTTTGCGGTAGCGCCCGTGTCGAACTTTCATGTGGGTGCAATCGTTAAAGCACTTGATGAAAGCGGCGAGGTTAATTTTTACTTTGGTGCTAATGCCGAGTTTAACCGCCAAGCACTTAGTTTAGTGGTACACGCAGAGCAGTCTGCAATTAATAATGCGTGGTTAAATGGCGCGAAAAAAATACTAAAAATAGCGATTAGTGACGCACCTTGTGGTTATTGCCGCCAGTTTATGAATGAATTAGCTGATGCGCGTGAACTTGATATTTTACTGCCCGAGCAGCAATTTAAACTTGCAGACTTGTTACCGCATTCGTTTGGCCCTACCGATTTAGGTAATCAGTACAGCTTATTTAATCCTGCCCCGCAAGCTCGCTCATTTAACAATACAGATGTAGATAAACAGCTGGCAGCCCATGCGTTAGCGGCTTATGTACCGTATAGCCAAAACTACAGTGCAGTAAAAATCACTACATTTAACAACGGTGACTTTTATGGCAGTTACGCAGAAAACGCTGCATACAGCCCTAGCTTATCGCCATTGCAAAGTGCATTAAGTCAGTTGTTTTTAGCCGGTTTGAGTTTTGATCAACATACTGTAAAGGGAATAACATTGTTAGAAACCGCTGGTCATGAAAACCAAGCAGGAGTGGCTCAAGCAGTGTTGGCAAACCTTGTAAACTTACCACCACTTGAGCTAATTAGTGCGCCATTAAGTGAGTAACTTGGCAAACTGACGCACTAAAAAGTACTGTTACTTAGCGAGCAGTACTTTAGCTGCTTCTAATACTACCGCAACTGATTTTCTTTCAATTTCGCCGTGGTCAACATTAGGAATTTCTTGGCGAGTACGATTAACCAATACACCGGCTACACACGCTGCTTGTAAACCAAGTGCCGCACACATAGTAAATAAGGTTGCCGATTCCATTTCGTAGTTCATCACACCCAATTTTTGCCACTCTTCGCAGCTGCCTTGTAACGACTTTGGTACATAACCAGAGTGCGTATCGTAACGCTCTTGCCCCGGGTAAAATGTGTCGCTTGATGCAGTAATACCAATATGAAAATCGATATTAAGGTTTTCACAGGCTTTAACCATAGCTTGGGTAGCAAAAAAGTCAGATACCGCAGGGTAGCTAAGCGGCGCAAAATGCTGGCTTGCACCATCTAAACGCACAGAGGCTTGGCTAATTAAAATATCGCCTTCGTTAATGTGTGGTTGAATTGCGCCAGTAGTACCAATACGCAAAAAGCTGTGCACGCCAAGTTGGGCTAATTCTTCAACGGCAATCGACGTCGATGGACCACCAATACCGGTAGAGCATATAACCACAGAATGGCCATTAAGCTCACCTAAATAAACATGAAATTCACGCGTTTTAGCCAGGCAAGTTGGGTTATCTAAAAATTGCGAAATACGTGCAGCACGATCCGGGTCGCCCGGAACAATAGCCAGTTTTGCACCTTTAAGATCGTCAATACATAACCCTAAGTGAAATACCTTTTCCATAACTAAGCCTTTATAAAATTACTATCAATTTAGCATCATTACTATAATTGTTTGTTTAGTACAGGACGTATGTCCGTGTTGATTTGTTTTGATTTATTCACCCACATTGAATATTCAAGCATATATTAAAATTACCCGTAAAATGAGGCAGTTGACTTGTATAGGCAGACATTATATTGATCATCTAAAGTAATGAGTAAATTATCATAAACAACAGGCACATTTGCACTAAGTTGTTTTTATTCATATGGTTAGTTGTTATTTTTGGATGGTATACATATTAGTGAAGCAAGGCTAATTGAACGTTAGTTTGCTTTTAGCAAGCAGTACTAATGTTATTGTTAGTATTTAAATATTAGCAATTTTGCATAACTAATCAGTACCACGCAAAACATATAGATTTATAAGGGTTTACCATGAGCACCGAATTTCAGGAATTTAAAAGCAAAATTGAGCATTGTTTGTGCGCACCAGGTGATGGTGTATATACAGTTAACACTGCAAAAGAGCGCAAAGCTGCATTAAGAAATAAGCTGTATGGGCAAACCGAAAACATTGGTCCATTATGGCGTGAGTCGCTTAACGAATTACCCAATTCGCCGCATAAAGCGGTTATGCTAGGTATTAGCTCAGATTGTGGCGGCGGTATTTTACGTGGCGCAAACTGGGGGCCGTTATTTTTACGCTCAGCGTTACTCGATCAGCAACCTCAGTGCCGCTCATTCGATTTAGGCGACGTACGCGTTATTCCTCATTTATTACATGATAAATACTTAAACAAAGCCACCATAACCAATTGTCAAAAAGCATTATACGGCAACGAAAATAACGACTATTACGTTAGCCCACTGTCGATTACTGAAGATGTATGCGACAGCTTTTATGCAACGTTTGAAAATAAAGGCATTTTTGGTATTGGCGGCGACCATTCAATTAGTTACCCATTAACAAAAGCGTATTTAAAAGCTAAGCGCGCACAAGGCAAGCGTACCGCGATTATTCACTTTGATGCCCATACCGACCTATTGGTTGAGCGCTTAGGTATTGATTTATGTTTTGGCTCTTGGTGTACGCATATTTTAGAGTTTTTACCTGCGCCACATCATTTAATTCAATTTGGTATTCGTTCAAGCGGTAAACCAAAAGAGCATTGGGAAAGCACCTTTGGTGTTAAACAACATTGGGCGCATGAAATTATAGAGCGCGGTGCAGCAGCCGTTGCCGCAGATGCCATTGCCCAGCTTAAAGCCGACAACGTTGACGAAGTGTATGTTAGCTTTGATATTGACGCCCTTGATGAAAAATTTGCCTCTGCAACAGGCACACCAGAGGCAAACGGCTTAACGCCACAGCACGCACTGGATATTTTATCAGCCATAGCCGATGAATTTCCGATTACCGGTGCCGATATGATGGAAATTGCGCCTTTTACCGACAGCTCGCTAGTAGGGCAGTCAAGTTCAGAAACCACTTTACGCGAGGGCGCTAAAATTTCGGCGTTTTTAATTAGTGCGATGAACAAGTAACCTTAAAGCAGGTCGAAAGGCCTGCTTATTGTATTGATAATAAAAGCCTTTTAATAAATATTAAATTTAAATTGCCCCGTTTAAAAAAGCGACTATAATCCAGCTGCTTTTGCTATAAAAGCGTATTTTATTGGAGCTATAAATGGGTGATTTAGTCGGGATTGGCTTATTAATCTTGATCAGTGCGTTGTTTGCAATGTCGGAAATTGCGATTGCAGCATCGCGTAAAATAAAGTTAAGAGTAATGGCTGATGAGGGCAATGTTCAAGCAGCAGCAGTATTAAAGCTACAAGAACAACCTGGGGCATTTTTTGCCATGATCCAAATAACCCTTAATGCTATTGCTATATTAGGCGGCATTGTGGGTGAGCAAGCACTTTCGCCTTATGTGCAAAATGTTTTGCAGTTTTTTTATCAAGGCCCATTACTGGCACAAATTAGTTTTTTACTGTCGTTTTTAACCATTACCTCACTGTTTATTTTATTTGCAGACTTACTACCAAAGCGTTTGGCGATGATTTTGCCAGAGGCCGTTGCTGTGCGCGTGGTAACAATAATGCGCTGGGTTACCTATGCCTTAACGCCCTTGGTATTATTTTTTAATGGTTTAACAAATATTATTTTGCGTATTTTTAAAGTACCTAGCGAGCGCGAAGATATTGTAACCACAGAAGACATTGTTGCCATGATGGATGCTGGTGCAGAATACGGCAGCCTACAACAACAAGAATACGATTTAATTGGTAACGTATTTGACCTAGAAGCGCGCTTTATATCGAGTGTAATGTCGCCGCGCGACCAAATAGTTTATTTTGATATTAATGAATCGAGCCATGACATTGCCCGCAAAATAATAGAGCACCCACATAACCACTTTTTAGTGTGTAACGATAATTTAGATAAGTTAATCGGCTCTGTAGAATCAAAAGATATTTTACGCCAAGTACTCAAAGGCGATGCGGCAAATATTAATAGCGAAATGCTCGAAAAAGATATTTTTTATCTGCCCGAAACCCTCAGTTTATCAGAGGCATTAAATGCGTTTAAAACAGCCGTACAGCCTTTTGCTGTAGTAGTTAACGAATACGCATTAGTGGTAGGCATAGTAACAGTAAAAGATTTAATGAAAGGCTTTATGGGCGACTTAATTACTCACAGCGATGATGAGTTAATTGTTGAGCGCGACCCAAACTCCTGGTTAGTTGATGGTTTAACCCCCATAGTTGAGTTGGCTAAAGTACTTGATATTGATGAGTTTCCTCACCAGAGTCATTACGAAACCGTGGCCGGTTATTTAATTTATACCATGAAGCGTATTCCAAAACGTGCAGAATACATTCAATACGCCGGCTTTAAATTTGAAGTGGTAGATGTTGAAGGCATTCGGGTTGAGCAGTTACTGGTATCAAAAATAGTACCCACGCCCGAGCCAACACAAAGCTAAGTACAAACTAACTCAGCTGGTCATTAGCAAGTAAAGGCCAGCAGTAAAAATCACAAAGTAAAAACACCTTATTTTATTATTTTAAGGTGTTTTTACGTAGGTTGGTTTGAGCGCAGCGAAACCCAACAAAAAAAGGCAGCCTCAGTTAACATTAGCGTTATGTATTATCGATTACCTAAAAAGTACCGAATGTAGGTCGGATAAGCGAAGCGCCATCCGACACAGTAAAATATCTTGCCAATTATTATCAGCATTTTATGTTATTGAATGGCTGGAAAGTGCCAACAGTGGACATTGGTAGCGCCCATTAAAGCGGCTGATAATTGTTTGCTAAAATGTGTAGCGAAGCGAAACCGAGCAAACAGCAAGTCCCATTTTAAATTCTTGTTATATTTTCAATACCCACAAATATCTGATTTAGCAAATGCAGCTCTTGTTCGAAATTTATCTAGAGACACAATTACACCTTCTAAATCATATAATTTGACAATTTCTTCAGCAAAATCGATGAAATTAAGAAAATACAAACTACTCAACAAGTTATCAATAAAATTACATTTACTGAAAATATGTAAAAAGTTAGAAGTTATCTCTTTTTTGTTATCAGCATGGAATCTAGCACTCCTTAACTCTAAGTCATATGCTTCTTGATACCCTTCAGAAAAATCTAAATGCCTAGCAAAGTAAAAAAGAGCATTGAGATCCGCTAAATACTCTGGTGTAAGTGAATTATATAAAGCTTCTAAGGTTTCTTTTTTTACTTCATTACGTAAGGTCATCTCTTCAAAAAAACTCGTATCAAAGGATGTAAAAGAAACCTCTTGGTGGCTTCTATCTCTGAAATTGGGGTTTAATTTAACCCAATAACTTAATAGTTCTAATATTTGTGCTTCGGTTAAGCCCAGTAAAGTTAAATCATGTTTTACTAAGTATGCTGTTTCATAGTTTTTTTGAATTAAGTTGCAATGTAGTGGTCAGGAAATGATTTAACCGTAATTTCAATCTGCGTATTTTTAGTTAATGCGTTAGCGTCAAACAGCTCGGTTTTACTAAAACGAGTTAGCCCTTTAATATTTGAAGACTTCTTTTCAGCCAACCTTTTTTCACCAGTTTTAAAAGTTCTGCATAAAGCTTTTTTCTGAGTTTAACAGGATCTAAAGAATCATCATTTTTTAACGTAATATATGATGATCTGACTTCGCTCGTGGTGAAGTTATCAAAGTTGGGCGCAACAATTATTTGAACCACTAAAACATCAATTTTCAATAAAACACATCGCTCCGATGGCGGAGCAGTTTTAGGCTTTTTTATTTGTGACAATCAAGCTCCGATATCAGAGCAAGAAAAGTTATGAATATTGTTGGTAAAAACGTAAGGACAATTCGTGAGACTAAAGGTTGGACTCAAGAGCAACTTGTAGCTAAGTGCAACCTTATTGATTGGCAAATTAGTAGAAGTACTTTGGCTAAAATAGAAACTAATGCGGGAAGAGTAACAGATATTGAAGTACAGAAATTGTCTGTTGCACTGAATGTGCTGATTAATGAGTTGTTTTTAAATTTAATAGGTTAATTTGTTATTGAAAGTTGGTCAAATAAAGTCTGAATTGTAGTAGATATAATGTTAATCACAGCTATTTAAAGTATTTATCATCAGTGCGGTGCCGCCCAATTACATTTAAGTTTATTACCCTAAAAAACTTTAAGCATTTAAAAAATCAGACGTAATAATGTATTTACTTCATAGCTTCTGTGAGCGCACTACTGACCTAAATGAGTACTCAAAACAAGGCGCATTTATGTTCACTTTGATACGAATATAGTTAACATCAATAGATATTGAGGCTGTTTACAGTGTTCAATCTATTTGATCTTGACAGACAACTAAGCCATATGCGCAGTCGTAGAGGCGTCAAATAAAAAGTGCAGCTATTCCCGGCATTGCAGTCGTTCACATAATTGTATTGGTATGACTACAGTGCTGACGGCAGCTGGCTTTTTCTTAAGGTCAACTGATCAGCTAAAAGCTGACATATATTCTCTACCTTTATGGTCTATAAAACTAAAAAACACCTATTAATAGGTGTTTTTTAGTTTTGCTAGGTGCGTTACCGCGTCATTACGCTGCTTTAAAGCAGTACACAGCAAGTTTGTTACCATCTAAATCACGTGTGTAAGCTGCATAGGCATGAGGAGCCCAATCGCGAGTACCCGGTGCGCCTTCATCAGGACAACCCGCTGCTAAAGCTGCTGCGTGAAATGCGTCGATAGCTGCACGATTAGGTGCTTCAAAGCTAACCATAGTACCGTTACCCACAGTTGCAGGCTGGCCATTCGCTGGCTTAAGTACAAAGAATGAAGGTGCGTCTATGCCCCAAATTGAACCATTGTCATCTAAATCGGCAATGCGCTTAAGACCAATGGTGCTTAAAACGGTGTCGTAGAAGGCGCGGGCTTTGTTTAAGTCGTTAGTGCCAAGTGTTGTATGTGTATATATGCTCATAGTGTATTCCTCAGAAAAATTAATAAAAGTTATTTAGGTGTAAACATGCTATCTGCGGTGCGGTGTGCGGTATAAACGGCTTCACCATCACTTTCGGCATCAAATATAACGGTAACATTAGGGGTGAATAGAACAACGTCACCTACTTCTGCTACATATTTGTTACCTTGTAAGTCGCGCATCACAATCTTGCCTTTGGTGATGACTTTATATTCGACAAATTCATAAACAAATTCGAACTCAACGCCAGGTTGCATGGCAAAAAAGCCTACGGTTAAGCCATTTGAATTATCGGTGACAGTCACTTCTGCCATCTGACTTTTTAGGTTATTAACTTCAAGTAAGCCCGCTAGATCGTTTAACTTAAACGTACCCGCTTTAAACAGTTGAATACTCGGCTCTTGAGCTAGTTTAGTTGCATTATTTTCATTTACAGACAGAGTCATTTTTTAATCCTAATATGGTGTACTGAAAAATCAGTATCTATAAATCGTGTGTTGATTTTAATACTATAGAGCCGATGCATTGCTGCTGTCTGACTCATGGCGGCTACTTTACATTGTTTATGAGAAATGATAACCACCATAAAAACCAAATGACTTTTACCTGACAGTAATAATAATAAAAACATTGAATGTCAGAGTTTTATCAGGTTAACAGAAAAACTTTGGCAAGGAATAAAGTGGGGGCAGTGGCTTAGCAGGTTGGTTAAAACAGGAGAAAGCTGAGGTACGTAGTTAAGTATTAACTAAGCATTAATACCGCAGTAATCAAGTTACCGCGGCATTATTTAGAAGCTGCTTTAGGTTTAGTTAACGTTTAGGGAATTTTAAAATAACCTTAATGTAACTTCATTTTTGGTCGCACGACGCGCAATATTTTTTCGCTGATCCACAAGGCAATGGTTTTAGCACTGCCGTGAATAGCGCGCTGATGCATGCGATATAATGAAAGATACATAAAGCGAGCAATTTTACCTTCAATAAAAAAGCTATTACTGGTCAGGTTGCCCATTAAATTCCCCACCGTGCTATAGCGCGATAGGTTAACTAACGAGCCATGATCGTTATATTCAAAGTCATGAAGAGGTTGTTTTTTTAATGTCGCAAGTAAATTTCTTTCAATACATTGCGCCATTTGATGCGCCGATTGCGCGCGCGGCGGTACTTGTTTGCCATCGGCTTGGGTAAAGGCGCAGCAATCACCTAAAACAAAAATATTGTCATCAACCGTGCTTTGTAAAAATTGGTTTACTTGTATTTGATTACTGCGAGTGAGCTCAAAAATACCTAAGTCTTTGATAAAGTCAGGTGCTTTTATACCCGCGGCCCATAACATAATATCAGCATTAATCATTTCATCTTCTTGGGTAATAAAGCCTTGCTCGGTCGCCTCTTTTACTTGTGTATGTTCACGTACATTAACGCCTAATTTTAATAGTTCGCGTTTTGCACTGGTCGCTATGCGCTCAGGTAAGGCTGGTAAAATACGGGGACCGGCTTCAATTAAATGAATATGTAAACGATTAGCTGACATATTCGTTAAGCCGTATAGCTTCAACAACTCAGAGACATGATAGAGCTCAGCTGAAAGCTCTACACCTGTGGCACCGCCGCCAACAATAGCAATATTGAGCGATTGTTGTTGATTATCGTCTTGGTGTAGGCGAGTAAAGCTGTCGAGTAATGAGTGCTGAAAGCGCTCAGCTTGTTGATTTGAATCTAAAAAGTAGCAATGCTCTTTTATACCTGGGGTATTAAAGTCGTTACTTACGCTGCCTACAGCAATAACCAGATGATCATAAGATACACTGCGCTCGGGTAAAATAGAGTGGCCTAACTCGTCATAAAGTGGCGCGAGGGTAATGGTTTTATTGCTTTGATCAATATTACAGAACGAGCCCAGTTGAAAACGATAATGATGCTTAGCGGCATGCGCCGAGTAGACCACTGCGTCTAAATCAGGGTCAATAGAGCCGGTTGCTACTTCGTGCAGTAACGGCTTCCAAATATGGGTACGATTTTTATCAATCAGCAGTATATCGGCGTGCTTTTTTTTGCCTAGCTTGTGGCCTATTTGGGTGGCTAGCTCTAATCCGCCAGCACCACCACCAATAATGACGATTTTAGGTGTACTAATACTCATAATGTTGTCCTAAAAAATAATTTAAAATAACCTAAAGTCTATAACTTATTCATGAGAAAACGGCCTGAAAGCCAGAATGGCTAACAGACCGTTGTCATTATAATGTAAGATCAACTGGATCTAGTATTATAAATTACGCTGCTTTAAAGCAGTAAACAGCAAGTTTGTTACCGTCTAAGTCACGTGTGTAAGCTGCATAGGCATGAGGAGCCCAATCGCGAGTACCCGGTGCGCCTTCATCAGGACAACCAGCCGCTAAAGCTGCTGCGTGAAAGGCATCGATAGCCGCTCGGCTTGGTGCTTCAAAGCTAACCATAGTGCCGTTACCCACAGTTGCAGGTTGGCCGTTGGCAGGTTTTAGGACAAAGAAAGAAGGTGCGTCTACGCCCCAAATTGAACCATTGTCATTTAAATCGGCAATGCGCTTAAGACCAATGATGCTTAAAACGTTGTCGTAGAAGGCGCGAGCTTTGTTTAGGTCGTTAGTGCCAAGTGTTGTATGTGTATATATGCTCATTTGATTGCTCCGTATATAAAAGTAAAAAGTTAATGGTTTCATATCGAGTATAGCTGATAAACTTTGTTTAAATGGCTACGGTTCGTTTCGATGGAGGTATGATATACCTTTTCTGGTAAGTTATAATCCCACCAAATGTAAAATTACTTTTACTGTGCTGTAACAGTTGTATGCAAAGTTAGCTAGGTAGATAGTATTTGGCTGATCATCCGCAGATAGACTAGGTTAAGCCTTAGCTAATATATACAAACGTGGCGGAGCTAAGTTGCCGATTGTGGTGTCCACACGTTTAGTTGCAGATAATTATGTTTGACTATTTATAGCCATAGCCTATCGCTAAACGGCTGTAAAAAATTATCTCGTCTTGATGTTATAGATGATGCCGTGCATTAAAACGGACTGACTCAGTTAATTGTGCTGGCTCGAAATAAATAACATCAAACCAGCTGCTCAGCCAAATAGTCTACCAATAACCTTATTCTCGGTGATAAATGACGATTTTGTGGATAGACCGCCCATATACCTTCATCAGGAGCTCGGTAATTGTCTAATAAAGCCACTAGTTTACCGCTTTGTAGATGCTCCTCAATATAATAATCGGGTAATTGTACTATGCCTAAGCCTTTCAAGGCTGCATCGGTCAAACAATGGCCATTGTTATAGCGTAGGCGACCTTTTACGCGGATACTTTTTTCTTTGCCTAATTCGCTAAAGTGCCAATAATCAGGTGTGCCTAATAAACAGCTATGTTTACTAAGCTCAGATATAGAGTGGGGGATGCCATGGGTGTCGAGATATTGAGGAGATGCGCAAACATAGTTGCTGCGTGTGCCTAATTTTTTTGCCATCATTGACGAGTCACTTAACTTGCCTAAGCGAATAGCTAAATCATAACCGTCTTCTGATAAATCGATTTGTCGGTTGCTTAAATAAGCCGACACTTCCACATCGCTATGGCGCTTTATAAAGTTATTCACCAGTGGCAATATGCGTTGCTCGCCATAGGTTACCGGAGCGGTTAATTTAATTTTACCTTGCGGCTTTGACTGTAAATTAGTTATTGCACGCTCTGCCGCATCTAAGCCGTCGAGCACGCTGCGACAATGTTGATAAAAAACCCGTCCTTCTTCCGTTAAAGAGACTTTGCGCGTGGTACGGTAAAATAACTTTATATTAAGGCGTTTTTCTAAAGCACTGATTTGGCGGCTAACTTGCGCGGTTGATATTTCCATTTTCTTTGCTGCCAATGTAAAACTTTCCTTCTCGGCGACATAAACAAATTCGCTAATACCTTCCCATTGTATGATTGTTACCTACATGTACAAGTGATTTTACAAATTATCATCATATAGGAAATAAATAGTATAACTACATCAAAACAAGTTTGTCGTGACTTACTTAAGCAAAGGCTAACCCTAGGAAAAACATAAATAAAGCCTAAGTAAGTATAAGCAAAGTTAAATAATTTAACCGTATTGCTAGTGCGGTACCTAAAATTTAAGAGGACGAAGCGATGAGTTGGATATAGCTTTTGTTAGGGGGTATTGCTGAAGCAATGTCTCATGTGGTCTTAAAAGCAACCGATGATTTTACCAAGCCAGGTGTCAGTGCGCTAGTCCTATCAGGGCACTTAGCCGCATTTATGTTTTTAGGACAAGCGATGAAGGGGATGCCCATTGGCATTGTGCATGCGTTATGGGCAGGGCTTGCGATTATAACCGTGACATTATTATCTACCGTTATTTACCGTCAGCATCTAGACTTAACAATATGGCTTGGAATGGCATTAGTCGCAATTGGCATTGCCATGATTAATATTTCTCAAGGGCACAGTCATTAAGAGCAACGAATTTGTTTCTCTCGCTAGTTATTAAGCGTGTAAAAAGGCTTGTAAAGAAGCGTAAGTAAGCGTTATAGGTAATAATGTTGCTTTATTATTACCTATTAGTAAGAGTAAGTTGCATTTAAGGAGTATTACTATCATTAGGTAAGAAGAGTAGACTAGCTTCATAGTGTAAGTTGGTCTTTGTAAGAAACGATTGAAATATCAACAATTAAAAAGTGAGAATAAATATGACAGATAAATTTATTAAATCTAAAGCCGCTATTGCTTGGGGTCCTAAGCAACCGTTATCTATCGAAGAAGTCGATGTAATGTTACCGCGCAAGGGTGAAGTATTAGTGAAGGTGATTGCCTCGGGCGTATGTCATACCGATGCATTTACGTTATCAGGTGATGATCCAGAAGGCATTTTCCCGGTTGTTTTAGGTCACGAAGGTGGCGGTATTGTTGAGCAAATTGGTGAAGGCGTTACCAGTGTGCAAGTAGGCGATCATGTTATTCCGTTATACACACCAGAGTGTGGCGAATGTAAATTCTGTTTATCGGGTAAAACTAACCTGTGTCAAAAAATTCGTGAAACCCAAGGTAAGGGCTTAATGCCTGATGGCACTACACGCTTTTATAAAGACGGTCAGCCAATTTTCCATTATATGGGTTGTTCAACATTCTCTGAATACACAGTATTACCAGAAATTTCGTTAGCGAAAGTTAATAAAGAAGCGCCATTAGAAGAAGTTTGTCTACTCGGTTGTGGTGTTACTACCGGCATGGGCGCGGTAATGAATACCGCGAAAGTTGAAGAGGGCGCAACGGTTGCTATCTTTGGTCTTGGCGGTATTGGTTTATCAGCGGTTATCGGTGCAACGATGGCCAAAGCCAGTCGTATCATTGCTATTGATATCAACGAAAGTAAATTTGAGCTAGCGAAAAAACTAGGCGCTACCGATTTTATTAACCCGAAAGACTACGACAAGCCAATTCAAGACGTGATTGTTGAGTTAACTGATGGCGGCGTAGATTACTCGTTTGAGTGTATTGGTAACGTGAACTTGATGCGCTCTGCGTTGGAATGTTGTCATAAAGGTTGGGGCGAATCAGTAGTGATTGGCGTGGCTGGTGCCGGTCAAGAAATTTCAACCCGTCCGTTCCAATTAGTGACTGGTCGTGTATGGAGAGGCTCAGCATTTGGCGGTGTTAAAGGCCGTACTGAATTACCTGATTACGTAGAACGTTATTTAGCCGGTGAATTTAAATTAAGTGACTTTATTACCCATACCATGGGCCTTGAAGACATTAATGAAGCGTTTGAGTTGATGCACAGAGGCGAAAGTATCCGCACTGTTATTCATTTCGATAAGTAAGCGTTTTTTTGAACAGTAAGATGCATTTAGTTAAGTAATCATTAACTAATCAAAAGCTCTCTTAAGAGAGCTTTTTCTATCCTTTTGAGGCTTTACCATGACAATAGAGAATATCAGTGTAAACAAAAGCTTTGGTGGTTGGCACAAGCAATATAGCCATCAATCGAAAACATTAAATTGCGCGATGCGCTTTGCTATTTACTTGCCACCGCAAGCCTCAAATGGCGAAAAAGTACCGGTATTGTATTGGCTTTCGGGCTTAACATGTACCGATGAAAACTTTATGCAAAAAGCCGGCGCACAGCGCATGGCTGCCGAATTAGGTATTGCTATTGTGGCACCCGATACTAGCCCTCGTGGTGAAGGGGTTGCTAATGATGAAGGTTATGATTTGGGCATGGGCGCGGGCTTTTATGTTAATGCCACTCAAGCACCTTGGAATCGTCATTACCAGATGTACGACTACGTAGTGAATGAATTACCGGCCATTATTGAAGCTTCATTTCCGGTATCAAATAAACGTGCTATTAGTGGCCATTCAATGGGCGGACACGGCGCATTAACTATTGCCATGTTAAACCCAGAACGTTATAGCTCAATGTCGGCGTTTAGCCCGATTTGTAATCCTGTAAAAGCGCCTTGGGGCAAAAAAGCTTTTACTGCTTATTTGGGCAAAGACAAAGCAACGTGGCGCAACCATGATGCGAGTGAATTAATGCGCAAAGCAACGCAGTTTATTCCCGCTAAAGTTGACCAAGGTGGCGCGGATGACTTCCTTAGCGAGCAGCTAAAGCCTGAAGCATTAGAAGCCGCAGCAAAAGTTAATGGTTACCCGTTAGCGTTGGCTGTTCACGAAGGTTATGATCACAGTTACTACTTTATCTCATCATTTATTGAAGAACATTTACGGTTTCATGCGCAGCACTTAAGTCAATAGCGCTAGATCCAACTGTCTAGATTGATTTATTTTAAAGGAAAGCCTGCTTGTCCGATTTATTACAAACTCGTTTGCAACACCTCAAATCACCTAATGGCTTAGCACTTTTAAGCCAGGTTCAACGGGGAATTGAAAAAGAAGGCCTAAGAGTTACACCAAAAGCTTTGATAGCACAAACCGGCCACCCGGAGGCTCTTGGGTCCACATTAACGCACAAGAGTATTACGACAGATTACTCGGAAGCGTTGCTGGAATTTATCACGCCTGTGTGTCAGCAAGTTGATGACACTATCGACTACTTGAGTGATTTGCATCATTTTACCTTGCGCCACATGCCGGATGAATACCTTTGGCCTGCCAGTATGCCCTGTCGCCTAGAGGGAGAAGCGAGCATACCCATTGCCCAATATGGCAGCGCTAATATCGGTCAAATGAAGCATGTTTACCGCCAAGGCTTATCGTATCGTTATGGCAGGACAATGCAAGCGATAGCGGGCATACATTATAACTTTTCAATGCCTGATAACTTTTGGCCTTATTGCCAGCAAGTTTGGGGTGAACAAGGTGATGTACAAGCGTTTAAATCGCAGCGCTATTTTGACTTGATCCGTAATTTTCGTCGTCATTCGTGGTTATTAGTCTATTTATTTGGCGCCTCGCCGGCTTTGGACAATAGCTTTATGGGCGATAAAAAGACCGATAAGTTAGACACATTCAGCAACAACACCCTTGGCTTACCGTTTGCCACTTCGCTTCGAATGAGTGACTTAGGCTACCAAAGCGAAGCGCAAGCAAATTTAAATGTTAGCTATAACAATTTAGATAATTATGTCGACGATGTTACCAAAGCAATTGCTCAGGGTTACCCTGCTTATGAAAAAATTGGCATTAATGTTGACGGCAGCTATCGTCAACTTAATAGCAATGTGCTGCAAATTGAAAATGAATATTACAGCGAAATTCGCCCTAAGCGCGTAACACAGTCAGGCGAACAACCGATAGTGGCACTTAAAGAACGGGGCGTTGAATACATTGAAGTCCGTATTCTTGATACTAATCCATTTTTGCCAGTGGGTATTGATGCGCAACAGATCCGCTTTCTCGATGTGTTTTTGTTGTATTGCCTTTTGTCTGAAAGTGCAGCATTGAGCGTTACGGAATCGGATGAAATTAAAGCGAACCAGCAGCGTGTTGTTCGTGAAGGGCGAAATCCTAAATTAATGCTGACGAAAAACGGCCAACCTGTTGCATTTAAAAAGGCCGCGAACGGGTTATTGACACAGTTGCAGCCAATAGCGGATTTACTCGATAAAGCCCATGAGGGGCAATCTACTGATGCGATAAACGATAAACGATAAAAGCCAAACGCACAGCCAAGCCCTAATTGAGCAAATAGCTAAGGTCGGAAATAGCGAATTAACACCGTCAGCTATGATGATGGCCGCGGGTGAAAATGGTGATGAATTTATCGACTTAATGCTAGCACAAGCCAAGCTACATCAAACTTATTTCAGTGAACGTGGTTTATCTAGCGCAATGGAAGCACAGTTGCAGCGAGAGACGATTGAGTCCATACAACAGCAGAAATTACTTGAAGCGAGTGATGTTATTTCATTCGAGCAATTTCTTGCTCAGCAAAATGCTAGATAAATGCTTAAACTGATAACTAAGATTGGTATGCCGTGTTCGTTAAAAATACTGTTCTACTAATGGAGTGTTCGCTTAGTAAGCGCACAGACGCTTGATCTCTCCCTAATAAAGCTAAATCTAATGTTAAACCGGAGGCAGTCATGATTGTTCGAGATAAACCTAATGCGTTTAAACTGTTGTTTATTTTACGTGGCTCCGTTGTGCCACTTATATTTGGGCAAATCGCCTTTTTTACCCTGTTAGGTGCTGCGGTTGCTGCTGCGCAATACTACTATCCGGTTATATTTCCGACTTTTACCTTATCGCCATTAGCGCTATTAGGTGTGGCCTTATCGTTATTTCTGGGTTTTAGAAACAATGCTAGCTATGAGCGTTGGTGGGAAGCACGCAAGCAATGGGGCCAATTGGTTATCGACGCGCGCAGCTTATCCCGCCAGGTGACGTCATATGTAGATGAAAGTGCCAAAGGTGGTGCTGAATTACAGCAACGGATGATTTATCTGACGATCGCGTTTAGCCATGCCTTAAGACATCACTTACGACAATCAGATCCGTGGAGTGATATTGAAAAATATCTTAATCCTGAGGATATAGCCGCGCTGCGTAAATCACAGAATTTACCTGACGCACTGCTGCGCTTAATGGGAAAAAAACTCGGTACTTGTCGTCATAAAAACCTATTATCTGACTTTTTAATCCAAACTATCGACGATAATATTACTTCAATGGCTACCGTGCAAGCGGGCTGTGAGCGCATTCAAAGTACGCCGCTACCGTTTGCTTATATGCTACTGGTGCAACGTACCGCCTACCTCTATTGTTTAATATTGCCGTTTGGTATTGTTGGCTCAATAGGGCTGATCACCCCGTTGTTTTGCGCCATAATCACCTATACATTTTTTGGTTTAGATGCGTTAAGCGAAGAGTTAGAAGAACCCTTTGGTCTTTCCGCTAACGACTTACCGTTAAGTTCGATATCCCGAGGTATTGAAATTAATTTGTTAGAGATTTTAGGTGTAACAGAGTTACCAGCACCTATTCAACCTATAAAGCACCGACTTATTTAACTGATTGTTTAACTGATAAATAACTATTTAAGGAATTTAAAATGAAAGAAACATTTAATATATTTCGATTTATTAGCTGGATAGCCATTATCTGTTCGCTATTAGGGTCAGTTTTATTATTTATCGTTGGGGCTATGAAGACTTATTCAGCCTATACTACTGTATTGTTTAGTGAAATAGCCAGTGAGAGTTTATCTCACCTTGACACTTCAGAGGTCGCAACGACTTATTTGATTAAAGCATTAGATACTTTTCTTATTGCGCTTGTATTGTTTATTTTCGCTCATGGCGTATTCACTTTATTTATTTGTGATAAGAAACTTGCAAAGAAAAGCTCTGTTCTCAAATGGATAAGCACACCAAACATTGGTCGTCTAAAGAGTATATTGGGTGAAGTCATTGTTATTATCTTGTTTGTGAAGTTTCTTGAAATTATTTTGGTTAACTTAAATAACCTTAAGTGGGAAATACTAATACTCCCCATCTCTATTCTTTTGCTTGCTCTAAGTTTAAAGCTTCTAAGTTTAGGGCGTGAAGAAAAAAAAGATGAAATTGATAGTGATTAAACATATACACATGGGTGTTTCTTAACCAATTAGTGATTAGATGAAAAAATTTAGGGTGAAATTGTCATAAAATTATAGTGTTAGGATTATAGGAAATAGGATTTGTTGGTAGATTTAACTATAAAAAATTCAGTTTTATCTTAATAATAAGGGCTAGCACATGACAAAAAACACATTTATTTTACATTCAAACTATGCACCTTCTGGTGACCAACCAGAAGCCATAGCAAAACTTATTGCGGGTATAAATAACGGTGTGACCCACCAGACCTTAAAAGGTGTTACTGGCTCTGGTAAAACGTTTACTATGGCAAATGTAATTCATCGCTTAAAACGCCCAACCTTAATCTTGGCACACAATAAAACCTTGGCAGCTCAGTTATACAGTGAGATGAATGTAGAAGATCCAAGTAGTTCAATTAATGCCATTAGCTCCATACTTATCAATATTTCTGGCCCAGCGTGTAGGTCGGATAAGCGAAGCGCCATCCGGCACAGTAAAATACCTTGCCAATTATTATTATCAGCATTTTATGTTATCGAATAGCTTGAAAGTGCCATAAGCAGACCTTCAAGGCGTGAATCTGAAACTTTGTTGGGTGGCGCCTTCGGCTTAACCAACCTACCTTTTGACGTTACTGTACGGGGTAGATCGGATAATTGGCGAAGTCACACCAACCGACAAAAATGATGAATTTACTAGAAACAGCCCGACTTACCGCGTTATTTAGCTTCACAAGGTTTAGTGTCATTGAGAGATATTTGGATCAATATTCATTACGGGAGATGAACCGCCCATTGCGGACCCGCATGATGGGTGGTGTGGGGGCTGGAGGTTAGAGACCTCCGGCTACCCGATTATATTTACAATTTAACCAAACCGTCTTGTTCGCCTTGATAAAGATAAACAGGAATAATTTCACTATTTCCGTTCTTTTCTCTAAGTTGAAAATAATTCTCAGTACATTCATAAGAATACGAATTATTTTCTCGTGGGATAAGTTTGCGCTTATCTTCACCTGTATATTGAGAATAAAGAGTACCATTTTCGAATGAAATATTTAAAATTTTAGAATCCGGGGCTCGATAACTACCCACTAAAGATGTCGCTATAGCTTTAACGTTTTCTTTAACTACTGGCTTAGGGGATAAATCTAATTGCAGGGCAATCATATCTAATAAGGCTGGACCGGGGTGCTTACTATCGATATTAGTAAAAGCTGTAGCGGTTAAGTCTTCATTTGGAAAATAGACATTCCAAGCAAAAAATCCGGGAACCATACCTTGGTGACTAAAGCTATCTAACCCACTTATTGGGTATACATCTAATCCGTATCCATAATTTACAGGATCGTTATTATCCAATTTAGCTCTGGTAGCCATTAACCGATAATTATCTTTTGAAATGACACTCCCTGATTTTAATGCATTTTGCCAAAGGCTCATATCAGCAAGGGTAGAAGCAATGGCACCCGCAGAATAGATCCAACTACGATCAACATCCCATGATCTTTCCGTGGATTCTTTTGGATTAAGGTATATTTTTGGTTCATCACGGTTACTAGTGTAGCCTTTAACTTTTCCAGAAGAGGTCCCTTTGGTAACAACAAAAGTATTATTCATTTTTAACGGTTTAAAGAATGACTGATGCATGAACTGGTCATAAGAAACACCAGAAGCAACTTCAATTACTTTACCTAATAAAATATACCCCAAATTTGAATAACTATATTTCTTACCTGATAGGGTGTGAGGAGGCTGAGTGCTAATAGTTTTTATAACATGATCGATAACGGCATTCTTGTCCCAAACAGAGGTGACGCTGGGATTTCCCATGTAATCAGGTAAGCCTGATGTATGGCTTAAAACTCTATCAATCGTTAAGTGCTTGTATTCTAGGTTAATATCAGGAATAAACTTCCCTAATGTATCTTGTAGCGATAGCCTATTTTTTTCTGATAGTTTCAAGATAGCGGCAGCAGTAAATGTTTTCGTAACAGAGCCAATTTGAAATATATCATCTACACGAAGGTCACTCATTGTTTCTATATTGGCTACTCCGATAGCTCCGGTAAAAACCTTTTTACCTGATTGTTCTAACCTTACAGCCATGCCAGGAGCATTGGTAGAATTGTGGCACTTTAAAATAGCATCAAAGTTTTTCTGTTGTGCAGTTACATTAAATGCACACACGGCAATACATAAACTAACGAATAACTTTTTTGACATTTGAAAACACTCCATTGCTTGATGTAAATATAACAGCTTTATCAGAGGACACTTTCCCTATTAAAGCGCGAAAACCTCCTTATTGCATGAGCTGCCATTAATAGCAAATAGTGTAACTTATTGCCAGCTATAAATATTACGCTTACTGTAGGTTATTTAAACATGTAAAAATGGGAAGTTTCCTCTTAGTATCGCTTACCCAATACGCTAGGGGAGTTTTGACTGTAAGCAAATTGCCGCTTTAGTCAACCAAATTTACACATGTTTACAGCATTAAATCTAGTTGAAAATAATTGCTAATTAGCATTGGAAAGCGTTGCGGAATAATTTAGAATGAACGTTCATTCTAAAATGTAAATTCAAGTTAAAAGGTAATTTAATATGCAGCGTTCCCGCATCGCGCTTTTGGTATTTTCGGCCCTCGTTGGTTCTGTTGTTTTAACTGGTTGTGATCAGGCTGCTGAGCAACCTAAAGCTTCTGCTTCTCAAGCTATGCCAGTAGGTGTAATAACATTAAAAAGTGAAGCGCTTACGCTTAAAAAAGAATTACCTGGGCGTGTAAGTGCTTATCAAATTGCAGAAATTCGTCCTCAAGTTAGCGGTATTGTGCAATCTCGTTTGTTTACAGAAGGTAAGCAAGTAGAAAAAGGCCAAGCGCTATATCAAATAAATCCAGCCATTTTTGAAGCTGAGCTTGCAGCAAGTAAAGCAGCTGTAGCCCGCGCTGAAGCGAGCATTGCTAGCAGTAAGTCAAAAGCATCTCGCTATAGTGAGTTATTAGCAATAAAAGCAGTGAGTCAGCAAGATTATGACGAAGCTGATGCAACGTCTAAGCAAGCATCGGCAGAGTTGCTCACAGCAAAAGCACAATTGCAAGCAGCGCAAATTAACCTTGATTACAGCAATGTGTCGTCGCCAATTAGCGGCCAAATTAGTAAATCAAGTGTAACCGTGGGTGCTTTAGTTAGCGCGAATCAAGCAGTAGCACTGGCTACTGTAACGCAGCTTGATCCTATTTATGTGGATTTAACACAATCGAGTAATGAGCTTACTAAGCTTAAAAAAGCACTAGCTTCTGGTTTGCTTGAGGTTGACTCTGCAATTCAAACCGAAGTTGAACTTTATATGGAAGATGGTTCAGTTTACGCCCATAAAGGCACGTTACAGTTTTCTGAAGTGACTGTCGATCCAAGCACTGGTTCAGTAACGCTGCGAGCTAAGTTTCCAAATCCTGAAAAGTTACTATTACCGGGTATGTATGTACGTGCAGAAATTGTTGAAGGTGTAAAAGCGAATGCTATTTTAGCGCCACAACGTGGTGTGAGCCGCAACACCAAAGGTGAGCCTACTGCAATGGTGGTTGGTAATGATAATACGGTGCAAAGCCGTGTATTAAAAGTGGACCGTACTATTGGCTCTGACTGGTTAGTGACGGATGGCTTAGCCGATGGCGATCAATTAATTGTAGAAGGTTTACAAAAAATTCGCCCGGGTGCAGCAGTGCAAGCGTCTGAAGTTGAATCAACAGCGTCAGCTGCTACTAAAGCGCAATAACGGAGAGTATTAATGTCACGATTTTTTATCGATAGGCCTATATTTGCATGGGTACTGGCCATAGTAGTTATGCTTGCGGGCATTTTAGCGGTTATGAATTTGCCGATTGCGCAGTATCCGTCTATTGCCCCTCCGGCAATTACAATTACGGCAAACTATCCGGGTGCATCAGCAAGAACATTAGAAGATTCAGTTACCCAAGTTATTGAGCAGAAGATGAAGGGCCTTGATGGGCTGCTTTACATGTCATCTACTTCGCAATCAAGCGGCTCTGCTTCATTAACCTTGTCGTTTAGTGCTGATACCGACCCCGATATAGCACAAGTTCAAGTGCAAAATAAATTGGCTACTGCAACACCATTACTGCCTGAAGAAGTACAACGCCAAGGTGTTGTGGTTGCTAAGTCATCAAGTAGCTTTTTAATGGTGCTGGGCTTTGTATCGCAAGATGGCAGCATGACCAATATTGATATTGGCGATTATGTAGCCTCAAACGTGCAAGATATTGTGTCACGCGTTGAAGGCGTGGGTGAAGTACAACTATTTGGCTCGCAATACGCGATGCGCATTTGGTTAGACCCTGCTAAGTTGCAAAATTATAAACTGACACCGGCAGACATTGCCGCGTCAATTAGAGCACAAAACGCACAAGTTTCTGCCGGTCAACTTGGTGGTATGCCTGCGGTATATGATCAACAGCTTAATGCGACTGTTACTGCACAAAGCCGATTAAAAACACCAGAACAATTTAAAAACATTTTAATTAAAACCAATAGCGATGGCTCAGCTGTACACCTTAGTGATGTAGCAGATGTAGAACTTGGTGGTGAAAACTATGGTGTAGTTGCGCGTTTTAACGGCAAGCCTGCATCGGGTTTAGGGGTAAAACTGGCCAGTGGTGCTAATGCGCTAGATACGGCAAACGGGGTTAAACAAGCCCTTGAAGAGCTTAAACCGTTTTTTCCTCAGGGCTTAGAAAGCGTTATTCCTTACGACACGACACCGTTTGTATCGTTATCGATTGAAAAAGTAATTCATACTTTAATTGAAGCTGTTGTATTAGTGTTTGTGGTTATGTACCTGTTTTTACAAAACTTTCGTGCAACCTTGATCCCTACAATTGCAGTGCCGGTGGTATTGCTAGGCACATTTGGTATTTTGTACACCTTTGGTTATTCAATCAATACGTTAACTATGTTTGCTATGGTACTGGCAATAGGTTTGCTGGTTGATGATGCGATTGTTGTGGTAGAGAACGTTGAACGGCTAATGAGTGAAGAAAAGCTCTCTGCGCTGGAAGCCACCCGAAAATCGATGGATGAAATTAAAGGCGCATTGGTGGGTATTGCTATGGTGCTGTCGGCGGTATTTATTCCGATGGCGTTTTTTAGCGGTTCTACCGGGGTTATTTATCGCCAATTTTCAATTACTTTAGTTTCTGCAATGAGCTTGTCGGTATTGGTTGCGCTTATTTTAACACCTGCATTATGTGCCACCTTATTAAAGCCAAGCCATGTACATGATACTAGTTCGTTTATGGGGCGGTTTTTTGTTGGATTTAACCGTAATTTTGATAAAACAAATACCGGTGCACAAGGGTTTGTAGCGCGTATGATCAAACATTCTAAGCGTTATTTACTTAGTTATGTATTGATTGTAGCTGGCATGGCGTACATATTTTCAAGTTTGCCAACCGCATTTTTACCCGACGAAGACCAAGGTATTTTGTTTAACCAAGTAATGTTGCCAGCAGGCTCTACTACACAGCAAACACTTAAAGTGGTTGAAAAGGTAGAAAACCATTACTTAAATGATCAAGCCGAAGCGGTTAAATCTATTTTTACCGTTACAGGTTTTAGTTTTGCTGGTTCTGGACAAAATGCTGCAATTGGTTTTGTGAGCTTAAAGCACTGGGATGATCGCCAGAGTGATGATTTATCGGTGGGCGCGGTTGCAGGTAAAGGTATGGGGTATTTTTCAACCATAAAAGAAGCACTAGTATTTGCTTTTCCACCTCCGGCAATTCCTGAGCTAGGCACGGCAAATGGCTTTACTATGTTTTTACAAGACCGAGTAGGCTTAGGCCATGACGAGCTATTAAAAGCGCGTAATATGTTGCTAGGTATGGCAAGTAAAAGCCCTATTTTAGCGGGTGTGCGTCCTAACGGCCAAGAAGATATGCCAGAACTACAACTTGATATTGACCTTGCAAAAGCAGAAGCGCTGGGTGTATCACAAGGTGATATTAACAGTACCTTAGCGACAGCTTGGGGGAGTAGTTATGTGAATGACTTTATTGACCGCGGTCGGGTTAAAAAGGTGTATTTGCAAGGCCAAGCTGAGTCTCGCATGGTGCCTGAGGATTTAAATAAGTGGTATGTACGCAATAAAAGCGGCGATATGGTGCCATTTTCAGCCTTTGCTAGTTCGCACTGGACTTACGGCTCACCTCGCTTAGAGCGCTATAACGGTTTTTCAGCGATGGAAGTTCAAGGTAGTGCTGCACCAGGTTATAGCTCTGGAGAAGCGATGGAAGAAATGGAACGTTTAGTTGCACAACTTCCTGCAGGTTTTGCATCTGAGTGGACGGGTATATCATTTCAGGAACGCTCTAGTGGTGGTCAAGCTCCTTTACTGTATGGCTTGTCGCTGTTATTCGTATTTTTATGTTTAGCTGCTTTATACGAAAGTTGGTCGGTTCCTTTTGCCGTTATGCTAATTGTACCTTTAGGTATATTGGGGGCAATTATGGCCGCATTTGTTGGTAATTTATCAAATGATATTTACTTACAAGTGGGCTTATTAACCACCATAGGTTTGGCATCGAAAAACGCTATATTAATTGTAGAATTTGCGATTCATAAAAAGGAAGAAGGCCTAAGCTTAGTTGACGCTGCAGTGGCTGCAGTGCGTTTACGTTTACGTCCAATATTAATGACGTCGCTGGCCTTTATGTGTGGTGTATTACCACTGGCTATTGCCTCAAGTGCTGGTTCGGGTGCACAAAACGCGCTGGGTATTTCAATTATTGGTGGCACCTTTGCGTCATCAACTATTGTGGTGTTGTTTGTACCTTTGTTTTTTGTTGTAGTTCACCGTTTATTTTCTAGCAAAAGCAGCAAAGGTGTTAAGGAGGGGGCGCAATGAGCTTAACCACAGTTAATTTAAAAACCTTTAGCCTTAGTGCAATTGCGTTAATGGTGTTGTCGGGGTGCCAACTTGCCCCTGAGCAACAACAAATAGCTTTACCTGTGCCTGATGCGTATGCATCGGGTGCAGAAGAGCAAGCACAAGCTACACAGCTAAATTGGCAGCAGTTTTTTAACGATGAAAAACTGCAAGCGTTAATTGCACAGAGCCTTGAGCATAATAAAGATTTACAAATTGCTGCATTAAATGTGCAGCGTGTGCGTGGTTTATATCAAATAGAAGACTCGGCATTATTTCCATCGCTTGATATAAATGGCTCTGGCTCGCGTCAGCGCTTGCCGGGTGATTTATCGGGTACTGGTGAGCCGCGTATTACTTCGCAGTACAGTGCTACCGTAGGTATTACCTCATATGAGCTTGATATATGGGGCAAGGTGCGCAATCAGTCAACGCAAGCACTACAAACCTTATACTCTACGCAGCTGAGTCAATACAGTATGCAAGTGTCGCTTATTGCTGAGCTTGCTAATGCATGGCTTAACTATGCAACCGACCAGCAGTTATTAGCACTGGCCGAGGAAACCTTAACGTCGCAACAATCGTCGTTATCACTTACTCAGCAAAGCTTTGATTTAGGTGCTGCATCAGCAATTACCCTAGAGCAACTTAAGAGTACGGTTGCTACAGCTAAAGTTGATATAGCAAAGTATAAGCGTTTATTAAAGCGCGATAAAAATGCGCTTGATTTACTAGTAGGTAATAGCGTTGCCAGTGATTTACTGCCAAATGCGTCACTTAATCATTTACTCGACCTACCAGAAGTACCGGTTGGTTTACCGTCTGATTTACTCACCCAACGCCCTGATATTAAAGCGGCTGAGCATCAGTTATTAGCGGCTAATGCAAATATTGGTATTGCGCGTGCTGCGTTTTATCCAAGTATTAGCTTAACCGCTAATGCGGGTACTGCATCAAGCGACTTAAGTGGTTTATTTGATGGGGGCTCGGGTACGTGGAGTTTTGTACCTACTATTAATTTGCCTATTTTTAATATGGGCCGTAACCAAGCTAATTTAGATGTTGCTAAAGCAGCGCAACAAATAGCGCTTACTACCTATCAGCAAAAAATTCAGCAAGCGTTTCGTGAAGTTGCTGACGTACTTGCAGATAACGAAGGTTATAACGCCCAGTTAAGTGCACTTGAGCAGTTATTGCAAAGTCGTCAGGCAACCTTTGACATATCGCAAGCGCGTTACGACAAAGGGGCCGACAGTTACTTGCAAGTACTTGATTCACAAAGAACTTGGTACAGTGCCCAACAGCAGTTAATTACGGGTAAGCAAGCATTGTTGGCCAGTAAAATTAATTTATATAAAGCGGTTGGTGGTGGTTGGCAAGCACCTAAAGATACAGATCAATCTAAGTAGTTTATATGGCCTATATCTTTAAATGTAGGCCATAGTTAAACTAACTAATTTGATAAGTATTACCAATTTAACACCCTTGAAGCCCCTGTATTTAAGTGCTGAGGCGTAAAGGGTGTTTTTAGAACCGCTGGTTTAGTAGTAGGGGTGCAAATGAAACATAAAAATAAAAGGCAGACAGATCCTGCGTTAGTCGAAGCACGCCGTACACAAGTACTAAATGCTGCTGCAGACTGTTTTCGTCGTAAGGGTTATCATGGCGCTGGCATGGCTGAAATTGCAAGAACTGCAGGTATGAGTGCTGGACATATCTATAATTACTTTGAAAGTAAAGAAGCAATAATAGAGAGTATTATTGAGCAAGACATGCAAGAAATGTTTTCTATATTTCAAGAGTTTGAAGATCAGCCTGGGGATTTGTTAACGATACTTTTAGATCGGTTGCATCAAAGTGTGCAACGCAATATGGATACCGGTGCCTGTGTGATCGATTTAGATATGATGGCAGAAGCGAGTAGAAACGATAAAGTAGCCTCGCTATTGCATGAAGCCGATATGCAAGCGCGTAACAGAATGAGACAGTTATTAATTAGCGACAGAAGCTTGTTAAAATCACACTCAGAGCAAGAACTAGAGAGCCGTATTAATGTTATTTTTTCGATGATGGCGGGCTTATTTTTACGCAAAATGCTCTACCCAGAACTAACCGAAGAAACAGTATTAATAGCACTTCGCCCAGCGATGAAAACGCTACTCATGCCTTTTGAAGTGCATGACGAAGTGCTATAAAAAAGTACTCTAAATTGGTATTAGGGCGGTTACAGGTTAAAACCGCTCGATTGACCATTGTAATGCAATCAGTGCTATGGCAAATGAGCCCACCGGCATTAACCATTTTTTATACCACTGATAGCCTCTTATGCTGATTAACACCGGTAATGCTACGAGTAAAATACTGAGCTGACCAATTTCTACCCCTAAGTTAAATGCCACAATACTCAATAGCTGATAATCGCTCGACAGCCCCAACTCACCCAATACACTGGCAAACCCCATGCCGTGCAATAAACCAAATGCAAATGTTACCCAGCCTAAGCGCAATACCAGTGGCCATACATTATTAAGTGCAGCAAAAAGTACTGATAGGGCAATACCTAGCTCTACCCAGCGGCTATTTGGCGATACTAAATTCATAGCTGTTGCAGTAAGCGTAATTGAATGCGCTAGGGTAAAGGCGGTAACTATCCACGCGGTGTGTTTAATAATTTGTTTTTTTGAGCTAATACTTTGCCATTGTTTTTCGGTGCGGGTAAGTACGCAGGTAAGTAATAAGGCGATTAAAAATAAAATATGATCAATACCAATCCAAATATGTAATATTCCTTGATACACATATTGATTAAAGGTGCTTAAGTAGCTTGATTGGCTAAAGTTAAATGTTTGTTTTGCATTGGCTGCGCTAAACACGCGCGATAAATTATTAATATTTACAATGGCTTTGTGGTTGCCATCGGTATTAAAAAAGGCGCTGTAATGTAAGCTAATGTCAGTTTGGTCAGCGCAGCTAAATAGCAGCGGTATTACTAAATAGGGTTGATTAAAGTGACTATCTAATTGATACGCTCCTTGGGTAGAGAGCGTGCATGCCTGTTGTTGCTGAATTAGCTGTAAATTAGCATAAACAAAACTATTAATTGAGCTGCGTTTGGCTTTTATTTCAGCCCAGGTTATTTGTTTGTCGTTATTAATATCGAGCGCCACGACTTGCTCTAAATCGGTTATATTTACTTGCCACTGACCACTGTACTTATTTTGGCTAGCAGCGGTATTATTTAAAGTTATATAGCCAGTACTTAACTGATGAGCAAAGCTATTAGTGGCCACTAAACTGGTGGCTAAAGTGAGAATAAATACACAAAATAGTTTCATAGTGTTGCTCGCTGCATGGCTTTGGCTTGTATTAATAACTGCTTATCGGTGCTCATTTTAGCTTGTTGCCAATTTATATTGGCCCAGTACAGGGCTTTATCACTATTTGGCGCTACTGCAATATAATAGTGGGCTAGATCGCTGGCATGAAAGGTATCTTGGCGTAGTTCGCGCAGCGCCACACGGCTTTTCATCATTGTTTGCCATTTTGTACTAACCGCATTGGTATTTTTTTCAGCAATAGCCAACCTGAGTAAAATAGCATCTTCTAAATTACTGTTATCTGTTAGCAAACCAGCTAAACTATTGAGTACTTGCTGGGTGTTATTAAGTGCTAATTGTGTATCGGCCCACAGTACAATAAGGCTCACCGGCGCAAACTGTAAATCGACATGGCTAATGTAGCTCAGCGCAGTTTGGTAATTATTTAATCGGTAGCTCATTTCACTTAGTACATGAGCAGTGGCTAGGCTAATATTTTTATTATGGGTAATATTTTTTAATGCATTATAACTTTGTATTAGCTGCTGTTGCTGGCTTTGTACATCTAACACGCAAGTACTTACGGTAATAAGGCTTACCTGCCCAATTAAGGCTGTACAATGCCCTTTGGCAGCAGTGAATTTACCTTTGGTCATGTAAATATTAGCCAGTAATAAATGACTATTACTGTGATTTGGCTCAGCCACTAATACTTCAGTAGCAATTTTAATTGCAGCATCAAATTGGTGCTCTTTTTGTAGTACTCGTGCATATAAATAACCAACTTGTGGAGTGGGGTTTTGGTTATACAAAGTTGCTAAATGTGTTTTTAACACACCTTGCAAACGTTCAGTTTGCCCAGCATATTGGCTATTTATAACTAATTCGTTTATTTCGGCAACAGACAGTTGAGCTACTATATTTGAGTTGCTAGGGGCAATAATTTCATTATCGGCTGGGGTAAAAGCGCTGGCAAATACATTGCTTGAAAATAACATACCCATAAGTAGCAAAATTAATTTGGTGTAAGATAATTGCATTGTTTAGTCCTTTTGAAAAAGCCATCCGTGGCCTGTCAGCTTTGATTATGAATTACTGATTAATTACCTGTTGCAGGGTGGAGGCCACCAACATCTGTTTCGGTGTTGGTAAATACTCGGCCGTTAATAGACAGTGGCTCTGCGTTAGCGGGTTGATTAAATGCATCGGTTGCAAACTGAGCAAAGTCGACTTGCAACGCTTCAATAGTAATACTTACCGTTGCTGTTACTTGGTTGTTAACCCCATCAGACACACCAAACATAAAGCTATCTGACCCTGTTTGTTCTTTGTTGGGCGTGTAGGTGTATGTGCCATCGGCATTTACAACTACGCTGCCGAGTGTGGGTTGGGTTGTTATGCTGTAGGTAAGTGTATCGCCATCGGCATCTGCTGCGTCAAGCATGTCGTTAATAGCCACCTCAGTTTGTGTGGTTACCATGGTATCGCTTGCTGTGGGAGCAACATTAACCGCCACTGTTGGCTCGTTGTCATTATCGCTACCACAGCCGCTCATTGCTAAAACACTTACCAGCAAACATGCCTGTGTATATTTTAAATTACGCATTATTTTATTCCTTATTTAGAACCCGCAAGTGGGGTAGTAAGGTAGGGAAAGCTTGCATCCATCATAGCGGCATTTATTGGTGCGCCATCGGTAAATTGCACAGTACCTACTTCAGCATCCTCTGGTTTACAAAGCCCTAAATTAGTGTCTACGCCTGCTACAGGGATAGGGTGACATAAACGACCCATAACAACTCTTAGTGCTATATCAACAACGTCATCACCTGGGCGACGGCCATTTGGAAATCCGGCTAAATCATTACCTGCTACCCCAAATGTAGATTGATCAGCTTGCGCTGTTGCTGCAATTTTAGTGTTTAAACGCAGCATTTCTGATGGCGTTACTGTTGCTTGCTGATTAACATCGGCAAAACCAGTTAAAAATGCGGTTATAAGGTCATTACGTGGAAAGTTTGTAGGTGCAAGCGTGGCAAAATTTGTCCCTAGGGTGGTATTAACTGCATCTTTAAATAAAATATTTAATAGTTCAGGCAGTGAAGGATGCGACACATAATCTAAAAATTGACCATCATCTTTAGGATGTGCAGTAGAGAAGGTGTCTTTATCTTTAATACCAATTACTAGCTCATTAACCAGTGGGTTACCTAAACGCGAAACTTGCGTTAATGCGCCGCCGTTAACTGCGTTATTTGCAAACTTAGCATTAGGGTTTAAAATACGTGCTTGCGGTAAGCTTGCTGTTGTCCACGAACCAATTACGCCATTACCTGAGCCAATCACACAGCTTTTAGGTATTTCGATTGCTATAGAGGTAATGTTTTTATCAGCTAAATCATCGTTATCTGCCGACTGTGTAATGCCACCAGGAAAGCCTGAGCCATCACCTGCACCCGCAGCACTGTCACCTTCAACAGGTACGTAGTTTACTAAATCAAAGGTTTTGCCTAGGTTAACTACAAAAGAGTCTTTACGTTGGCCAACGAACACTTTAGCCATGCCATCACAGTTCGCAATAGCGACTTGATACATAAATTGGTCGGCATACATTTGGTAATCTTGCTTTGAGGTAAAGGTTTTATTACCTACATAATCAAGCGGTTTATTAAAAGTAGTTGAGCTAGTAGTGGTGTTACTAAGCTGTACGCTAGTGCCTGTTTTTTGCGGGCCGCTGATCATGTTTACAGTGTAAGATTCACTAAAGTTAGCTGCACTATCATTACCTGCCGTAATACCACCAACATTTTTTAGCGGCACAGATACAGTGCGCTGATTGCCCTCAGGGCCGACGGTTAATTGCACACCTTGATTATCATTAGGCAGCATACTTTTAAAGTTAAACGCAAAAGTAATATCTTCAATAGCATCACCATCGTTATCAATGTGAATGCTGTAAGTAGCATCAGGGTCCATGGCAAAGTAATTAGGGCCACCGTAGGCATCTTGCAATGGAATGTAATTAGCAATCAAGGTAACAAAGTCACCACGGCCTTGCTCATAACTATTAAAAACATAAAAATCGGTAGAGTCTAAGGTTGGAAAACGACTAATATTAGGCGCTTCTCTATGGCTTGATGCTTCACTTGATGCACTTGCAAAAGTAGCACATATAACAACTGCGAGTATTGATGGAGTAAAAGCTTTCATGACTTTGTCCTTTAGTTTTTGATTGAAGTCATTAGTAATACGAGGCAGGATTTAAATTGGATGCAAATAAGTTAATTTATTTTTAATTAATGTGCTTTATTTGTTAATTATTGTTGTTTTTAGCTCTAATATCTTATTTCTGAAAAAAGATAAAAGAGCTGTTTTTAGTAATTTATAAAAGTATTAATTCGGTGGTATAGAGTACTTCGCTTGGTGAGCCGTTTGGCGAGCCGCCAATAGGTTCTAAACTTACAGCTAATAAAGCAACATCACTGGCTTTAAAACGGCTGTTTTTAGATAGCGTTATGCTGCCTGTTTTAGGGAGTAAGCCCAGCGATATTGGTGCGTCTTGGTCTTTTAGTATCATCCACAGCTCATAGTCTTTATCTGTTTTAGCCACAAGCTGACTACTTGCCTTAATTGATAAAGCCTGCTCATTAACATCAATAAACCATAACGGCTGCTGCGCTTTATTTTGCACTAATGCAATTTGCTGAATATTGCTAATATTAGTGGCCGGTTGCATTACTAAAAAGGCTAATACAATTGAAGCTACTGTAGCAACAAACGACCAAGTGCGCCAAATTGAAGCTTGTGTACGAATTATTGTTTTCGTTGGTTGGGGCTGATTTTCAATTTGTTGTAATATTTTTGGCCATAAGTCGTCACTTGGCGCTCGTGGCGTAATAGCACTGGCTAAGTTATTTAAGTTTTGCTCCCACATTGTTGTGGCCTCACGTGCTTTGCTGGAGTTGAGGAGTAATCGCTGAAAACGCTTACGGGTTGAGCTTGATAGCGTACCCAATACATATTGCCCTGCAAGTGCATTTAATACCTCGGGTTTATTATAATTCATAGGGTTAAACACCTTTGTAGCTGAACTAATCCACGGCGGATCCAACTTTTTACCGTACCTAAAGGCGTGTCGATATGATCAACTAATTCGCTGTGGCTTAAGCCTTTGTAATAGGCCAAGTGAATCGCTTGTTTTTGCTGTGGCTCTAATTGCTCTATACAGCTTACGAGTTTGGTATTTTCGGCATAACTTACTTCAATATCGTGCTCGTTTATATCGTCATCGGCTAGTGATTGCTCCTTGCGCACTTTGTTGTAGCGCAGCGCATCAAGGCTTCGGTATCTAACAATGCTGATCATCCAGCTAATAACCGTTCCCTTAGATGAATTATACTCAGATGCGTTATGCCAAATTTTAATAAAAGCTTCTTGCAATACTTCTTCCGCATGCGCTCTGTTTGTTAACATATTTAAAGTTATAGCAAATAATTTTCCGCTTGTTTGCTGATAAAGATTAGCGAATGCGTGTTTATCGCCTTGTGCGGTTGAGCACAAAAGGGGGAGTAAATCGTCGTTTTCCATGATTACCTTAATATTTTTATTATTAGTTAAATAAACGTTTGAGAGTTGTTTGTGGATGCAAAAAAATGCTTAGATGTGCTATTAGATTAGCTGCAATACAGCCTAATACAAGTAAACAAACTGTATTGCTGTTACTTTATACCAGTGTGAACAATTGACCTACTATAGTGTAAAAACAGCAACGTTTTATAAGTGGGCTAAAAAAAAGGCTTAATAAATAAAAATTAAAGTGTTAATTATCAATAATATAATTAACGAGGGATAAGTGAATGCTGGCGTAAAATTTGCTTTTACAATATTAAGGCATGATTAATAAATATAACAACAACGAGCATATATTATAAAAGGAGAACACATGTGGGCTGCAATTAGTTACTTACTATTGGCATTAATACTCATATTTATTGGCTGGGAAGTTAACTCAATTTACTTTTCAATTGTATTTTATTGGAGTGCGTTGTCACTACTTTTAGTGGGGGGCGCTTATATATTCGATATAGCAAAAGTGTTTAGAAAGCGCGAAAACGGCGTTATCCCTTTTTATATTCGCTGGGCGTTTATTCCTTTTTTATTCGGCGCACAATTATACAATGCGTGGGCACGTAAACACGATAAAGTGCCGCCTATTCAAAAGATTAATGAACATTTGTTTTTGGCATGTCGATTATTCCCCTCCGACATAGACACGCTAAAAGAAAATGGTATTACCGCAATACTCGATGTAACGTGCGAGTTTGACGGCTTAGAGTGGAGCTCTACGCAAGAGAATATTAATTATTTAAACATTCCGGTACTTGATCATAGCGTACCTACGCATTCGCAGTTAAACCAAGCAATTAATTGGATTCATCATCATGTACAAAAAGATCGCCGTGTGGTGGTGCATTGTGCTTTAGGGCGCGGGCGCTCTGTGTTTGTAATGGCGGCCTACTTGCTTAGCCAAAATAAAGATGCCGATGTGCATCAAGTATTGGCACAAATAAAAGAAACCCGCGAGACAGCTAATCTTAATAAACGCCAATTGCATCACTTAGCTAAGCGCCATAAAAAAGGTGAGTTAGTAATTAAAAACAAAGCATTTTTGATTGCAAACCCAGTGTCGGGCACAAAAATGTGGCAAGACAAACAACACCTAATTATTGCCAGTTTATCGGCTTATTACGACTTAACCGTATTAACAACCTCAAAAGAAGTTAACGGCGTAGCACTCGCTAAACAGGCAATAAAAGAGCAACCAGATATTATTATTGCTTGTGGTGGTGACGGCACGGTGACAGAAGTTGCCAGTGTACTAGTGCACACTAAATGCAGGTTGGGTATTATTCCGCTGGGCACGGCTAACGCATTAGCGCATGTGTTAATGGGCATAAAATCAAAATTTATTCCTGTAGAGCAAGCCTGCGATTTAATTATTGATGGGCAAACAAGTTTAATCGACACCGCTTATTGTAACGACGAGCTAATGTTATTACTGGCAGGAATTGGCTTTGAGCACTCCATGATTGAAAAAGCCGACCGTGAAGCTAAAAATAAATCTGGGCAACTAGCCTATTTAAATGGTTTTTTACAAGCGTTTGGTGAACAAAAAGCACAAGTGTTAACTATAAAGCTTGATGATAACGAACCAACGCAAGTAAGTACCAATAGTTTTATAGTTGCAAATGCCGCGCCCTTTACTACTTTACTAGCTCAAGGTGGCGGGCAGCCTGATCATAGTGACGGGCTTCTTGATGTGAATTGGTTAATACCCAATAAAGAAAATGGCACTACAGTACTGAGTATTGCCGAGCTTATGTTTAGCAGCATTACACAAACGCATTTAGCCATTAACTCGCATCATACAAATGCTAAAAGAGTGGAAATAAGTGCAGAGCAAGAGATTAAATACGTAGTAGATGGAGAGGTTAAAACTTCTAACAAATTAGTTATTACAATCTCACCTGGATCATTAAATGTAATTTGCAAAGAACAGCTAGATAAATAATACGCGGTTATAAAGCAATAAAACGGCGTTATTACACGCCGTTTTATTATTTATTTTTTGATCGAAGGCCAAACAAAGCCTGATGTATCAGGTGCTCTATCGGAAGTGGGCCTTGGTGCACTTTTAGGTCTACGAATTGGCTTGTTATTTATGGTATGAATATAAAGCGCTTCTACTTTATCTCGTGCCCATGGGGTTTTACGCAAAAATTTTAAGCTCGATTTAATGCTTGGTGCATCAGTAAAGCATTTAATTTTAACCTGTTCACCCAAAGTTCTCCAGCCAAGTCGCTGCTCTAACTCAACAAGTATTTGTTCTAACGTTACCCCATGTAAAGGGTTTTTAGGTTGATTATCCATAGCTACACTACTTATTTAAACTGCGGATATTGTAACTTAATTCACTCGTAGAGGCTAATTCACTGTAATTGTAGCGGGCTTAGTAGGGTAAATAGCATTGCCTTGTTTGTCGAGTTTAAGCCAAATTAGTTGACTGTTGTTATGTTGTACAAATTTAGCCCCGCAAATAAGCGTAAATGAGTGTATTTGTATTAACGCTCCTTCGCTGTAGCGTTTATTGTCGTACCAACAACTTGTGTCGGTATTTACAAACTGATTAGCATCAATAACAGCATGGGTTTTAATTGTATTAGCATGGCTGAGTAGCGAATAGCCTAAGCAACTAATATAAAAACATAAGATTAATAAATGGCGCATTTTAGCCTCAAATTGTCGCGGGTTTAAAAATAATACACTAAGCTAAAAAACATGCTAGGGTAAGGTATACACAAACACCATAAAAATGCGTAATTGGGTATTTTATAGCACCTTAACATTAGACAGCTGCTTATAAAAAAGGCGCTTTCTTGACTTGGGTATATTTATATTTAGTAAAACACAGAACAATAAATAGGTGAAAATATATGCAATTTAACCAAACAATGATCGATGAATTTACACTGTTAGCTAAATTTCCGCGTGAAAGTAAAATGCAGGGAATTAAACTTCATTCAGACGCAGAGCCTAGCTTATTAAGCGCCGCACAACGTTTATTTGATAAAGGAATTATAGATAGCCCAGATGGCGGTTATTTAACTGATCTGGGCTTAGAATTAATTGACCATGTCACTGTGGTGCACAGCGCCTTACAAGGCTAATTTTCTGGGTTAATTACCTAGGCTAATTATTTAGACTAGGTTGCATCGGGTTGATTTTGTGGTGCGGCATCAATAAATGCATCGAGCTTATTACAACGCTCATAAATGGCTGCTATTTTAGGATATGCGGCCATATTTACATTAAAACGAATAGCATTAAATACCTGCGGTACTAAGCACACATCGGCAAGGCTTGGTTGCTCACCCACACAAAAAGCGTTATTACTATCAAGCAGTTGCTCTACTTTTTCAAACCCTACTTCTACCCAATGACGATACCAGGTGTTTTTAGCATCATCGTCTACCCCTAGTTCGTTGCTTAAATACTTGAGCACGCGTAAATTATCTAAAGGATGAATGTCGCAGGCTATGGCGTAACTTAAATTACGAATTTGTGCTTTTTGCCACGCGTTACCAAATAATAATGGCGCAGTGTTTGGATAGCTTTCTTCAAGATACTCTAAAATAGCCAGAGATTGCCCAAGTACACCGTCAGCTGTTTCAAGTGCAGGGAGTAAACCTTGTGGATTTTTATCTAAGTAGGCTGAACCTAACTGTTCAGACTTTAGTAAATTAACACCAACCAATTCGTGATCAATGTTTTTTAAGTTAAGCGCAATACGCACCCGATAAGCAGCAGATGAGCGAAAATAACTATAAAGTTTCATGGTTTTTTATCCTTGTGAGCCAGTAAATTGCTTTTTAATTGTGCGCCAGCAATCAGTGTAATTAGCTTGGCGCTCTTTGCCTTCAAGAGCGTATTTAGTAGGGGATATGACATAACGTGATTCAAACATAAATGCCAGCGTATTCTCATAACGTTGTGGCTCAAGCTGGGCATTAGAGGCTTTGTCGAACACGTCGGCTTCAGGGCCATGAGGCGACATACAATTGTGTAGGCTCATACCGCCGGGAACAAAGCCATGCTCTTTAGCATCGTAAACACCTTCTATTAAGCCCATAAATTCACTCATTATATTGCGGTGAAAGTAAGGAGGGCGAAAGGTATTTTCGGCCACCATCCAACGTGGAGGGAAAATAGCAAAATCAATATTAGCAACACCCTCAGTACCTGATGGCGATGTAAGTACGGTAAATATAGAAGGATCTGGGTGATCAAAGCTCACTGTATTCATTACATTAAAACGCGATAAATCATATTTATACGGCGCACTGTTACCGGTCCAGGCAACTACATCTAGAGGAGAGTGGCCTATATCACAACGAAACATATTGCCGTTAAATTTGGCAACTAATTCAAACTTATCTTCTATATCTTCAAAAGCAGCCACTGGGTATTGAAAGTCACGATCGTTGGCAAAGCCATTAGAGCCGACCGGGCCACGCTCAGCTAAAACATATTGATGACCATAGTTTTCACAAATATAACCGCGTGCAGTTGCTGTTAATAGTTGTACCTGAAACTTTATACCACGGGGAATAACCGCTATTTCGCCCGCTTTAATGGTTAAATTACCACACTCAGTTTTAAGTAATAATTCACCTTGCTGCGGTACAAACAGCATTTCGCCATCGGCATTATAAAAATAACGCCCGTCCATCGATTTATTAGCAACATAAACATGAATACCAATACCGGTTTGGCCATTTGCACTACCATTAGCGGCCATAGTAATTAAGCCATCAATAAAGTCAGTTGGTTGCTGTGGAATGTCGATAGGGTTCCAGCGCAGCATAGTCGGTGGTGTCACTACTTCGGTGATAGGCGCAGTGCGAATTAAGCCATTATCTATTGCAGTATAATCGCCTTGAACAACAGAGGGACGAATACGGTATAGCCAAGTTCGGCGATTATCGGCGCGCGGCGCAGTAAACGCGGTTGTACTAAACTGCTCTGCATATAAATCGTACTTTACTTTTTGCGGGCTAAATTGCCCGATAGGCAATGCACCAGGCAAAGCTTCGGTTTCAAACTCATTACCAAAACCAGTCATGTATTTTAATTCGGTAGCCATTAGCAACTCCTGTGAGAGTGGGGTAGTTTAATCTTGTTATTATTTAGGTTAAGATACTCTCAAGTGAGACTAATATCAAATGTGCAACTACGCACCTGTGTAAATATTAATGAACAGTTTAGCAACGCTTGTATAGATGGAATAACTAAAATGAAAATTGATTTAGCCACGTTTTTACCTTACCAATTAAATAATATAGCGACGCAGGTAAGTAACGATTTTGCCAAAGTGTATAAACGTGAATTTGGCTTAAATATTCCGCAGTGGCGCATACTCGCTAACTTAGCGCAATATGGGCAAAGCACGGCTAAACAATTATGTATGCAAGCTGATATGGACAAATCAACGGTATCAAGAGCGGTACAAGCCTTAATAACTAAAGGTTTTATTTACAGCAAAGTGAATGAGCAAGATAAACGTGCTGCATTTTTAATGCTAGCTGATGAAGGCGAGGCTCTGTATAAAAAAATCACCCCAGAGGCACTTGCATGGGAAGCGCAGCTCTTAAATACACTTAGTGATGATGAGCGCCAGCAAATGATGAGCATTTTTGAAAAATTAAAACATCAGTTACAGCCATAAAAAAGCCCATCAAAAGATGGGCTCTAAACTAAATAAAATTATTACCTAATTTTTATTAGAAAGTGTAACGAACACCTACGCGCATTTCCCAAAGAGAAGCATCACGTTGCACGGTTGTATTGGCATTATTAGGATTGAAATCCGAATAAATATAACGACCTTGAGCGTCAACATCGGTTGTAATCATACGAGAACCAACAAATGGACCTTTCTTAAGAACACCCCAATCATCATTTAACATATTAGTTAAGTTATCGATAACAAAGAATGCCTCACCTTTGTGGCCATCCATAAATCCTGGGATTTCTTGGGTTAGCTTAAAGTTGAACTTAACGAACCAATCTGCATTTTGAGCATTACGCCCAGCAATTTCACCACGTTTAAGACCTTGTGATGCTATAAACTCATTAAATTCAGTAATTTCAGCTGCGCTCATATTGTAAATAACATTAGGATCGTTTTCTAATGGTACGTATAAAAGCTGACGAGAACGATTTGAGTTTGCATCGCCAAATGCGCCATCACTTCCATTAAATGTAAAGCTGTATGGTAAGCCTTTATATGCTTCACCGAATAGGTTGAAGCGCGTGTTATAGCCATTGAAAAATTCATGGGTATAACCAAGGTTTAAAGTAAAGCGGTGTGGTATTTCATAATCAGACGATGCAACACCAGGGTTACCAGGGTTAGCAGTTGCTACATTACCATAGTTAGAATCAGCAACAGAGCTGGTCATCGGGTTTACATCATCAGAATCAGTATAAGCATAAGAAAATTGAACTTTAATACCATTATCATAAGCTTTACTAATAGCTGCAGAAATAACAGATGATTGACCACTGCTTCCATCTACATTAGTTAGTAGTAAGTCGCCATCACGTCCTTCAATTGATTCGTATAATGGGCGGCCGTCAAAACTCACATCGCCAGATGGACGAAGTGCGATATCTCTTAAAATAGCGGCATTACGCTTTTTGGTATAAAGGTAATCAAGCGCAATAACATATTCATCTTCAGTAGTATAAGTTGCACCAAGTGAGTACTTCCACTCAGATGGAATATCAAAACCAGGATCAACAGCTTTTACCGATGCATCACCAGAACCAGGCACTACACTAGCCACACCATCAAATAATTCTTGTGGAACTTCAAAACCAGGCTTACCACCATTCACATTAGGTGTGTTAAATAAGTCCACATTATTCATGCGAAGGCCAATATTTGTAATACCGTCATTTGAATACGAGTTAGATAACCATACATTTGGGTTACCGCCTGAGAATAAACCCATGCCCGCACGCACTTCTAGTGCATCGGTGGCGTACCATTCAAAACCAACACGTGGTTGAATTAAATCAATGCCATCAAAGGTTGACTGGTTACTAAATCCATAACGGTCAGTAAAATTTTGATTAAGTGTTGGTTTATCATCACTGCTGTAGCTATCGTAACGTAAGCCAAAGGTTAGTGACGCATCAATATTTGAGAAGCTATACTCATCTTGAACATAAAAGGTATTTTGTGAATAAGAAAAGTTAGCAGCGGCATCTGCAGGGTTATTAGTACCAGCGGCATTGTTATAATACACGCGCGAAGCTAAACCATTTTCAAAATCATCAATAGATGCAAAACGCCATTCACCTTCAGTATGCTGAACAAACTGATTGAAGACTTCTAGCTCTTCATATTCAAAACCAGCAGTAATAGTATGCTGATCTAAGTAATATGTACCTGCTATTTTAGCTGTAATAGTATCGTAGTTTAAGTCATTTGATTGACGAGAGTCATCAGGACCAAGGTAGACAGTGCCACCGTCAGTTGCTTCAATTTGGAATTCGCCAAAACTACTTGCAGCATCTAGAGAGTTTACACGTGCATCGAGTTCAGATTTACCAAGGCGAACTTCTGTTGAAAAACTATCGTTCCAATCTGAATATAATGAACCTACGATTGAGGTGAATTCAGCGCCTTGTTCAAAAAAATGGCTATCTAAAGATAAGCGAGTAGAACCAGTATCTGACTGAGATAATGTGTAACCATCATTATAATTATAAACTAAGTTTGCACGATGAGAGTCGTTAATGTTCCAGTCTAACTTTATTAATATTTTTTCATCTTCAACTGGTGAACTTGCAGGCATACCACCGGCATCATAACCATATACAGTTTGAGATATCTGTTTAATACGTTCTAAATCAGCACTAGATACACTTGAACCTAAAGGATCATAATTAAACTGTGCAACACCTTCTAACTTTTCATATGAAGTGAATAAAAATAAAGTGTCTTGAATAAGGGGCAAACCAACGTTAAAGCCATAACGCTTTTCGCTGAAGTCTCCGTTATCAACTTTTTCACCTTCAATTTTGTCGCCTTTCATTGAATCGTTGGTGTAATCGTAGAATACGGCACCATGAATGTCATTGCCGCCAGACTTAGTTACTGCATTAATGTTACACGAGGTAAAACCACCGTATTGCACATTGAAAGGGGCTAATTCAACGGCTACTTGCTCAATTGAGTCAAATGAAAACGGAGCGCGAATAGTTGGGTAGCCGTTAGAGCTTAAGCCGAAGTTGTCGTTCATACGAACGCCATCAAGCGTTAAGCTGTTAAAGCGAGGGTTACCACCGCCACAGTTAATTGAACCACGACTGTCATCAACAGCAACGCGTGGATCAATACGAATAATATCTTTTAAATCGCGGTTAATTGCAGGTTGGTTTTCAAGGTCATTAAGTGTGAATGTTGAAGCGGGCCCTGTACCACCAGACATAGTGCTGATAGCACGACCTGTTACTACAATTTGTTCAATATTAGATTGTGGTGCAAGTGTTACATTTACAGGGTAATCACTGCCTATATTCAAAATAATATTATTAAATGTTTGGTCAGCATAAACATCTGAATCAACAACAACTTTATATGGGCCGCCAACGCGAAGGCCTTTTGCAGTAAAGTAACCAGCGGCATTTACTTCGGTAGATTTAACTGAGCCAGAAGGAACATGTAAAATTGTTACTTTAGTTCCTTGTGCAGGGTTGCCATTAGGGCCCATTATCTGACCTTTAATTGCAGACGTTGTTTCGTTGGCGATTGCAGCACCACTTACTCCTACACATGCTGCAATAGCGAGTGATAGAGCTGTTTTACGAAGTTGAGTTTTCATTTTTTTTCCCATGTAGTTTATTAAACTTTTTATATTTATAAAGTATTTGCACTAAACAAACGAACCAAATTCATGCAGTACTAAATCTATACATATTATACATTAGTTTATGTTTACAAATAAGCTACAAGTGTAATGTTTTTTTAATATTTATAGATTAATACTACGAATGATTGATGTTAATAATGAAATGTTCGTGTTGTAAAAGAGAGTAAATACTATTTATGACAAATAGATGAAAAAGGGAGTTTAAATGAAAAAACCCATTACAAAGTTGTAATGGGTTTAACTAATATAAAGCGTAATGTTTTATTAGGTATTAAAACTTATAGCTCACACCAATTTTAGCTTGCCATGCAGATGATGACGTAGAAATTTGGCTATAATTGCGTACATCAGCACCGTTATGACGATTGTTGATAATGTATCGGCCTTCATCATCTATTCCAGCTAGGTCATATACAGCTTGATCAGAGTAACCTAAACGCTTTTCAACACCCCAGTCGCTATTAAGTAAGTTAGCAAAGTTATCAATCATAAAGTAAACCTCACCTTTATGGCCTTCAGCAAAACCTGGGATCTCTTGTTTAACACTAATATCCATAGTCGTAACCCAAGGTTGAGTGCCTGTATTACGGTTTAGAATTTGGCCACGCTCAGAAATACCAGCACGGTTAAGTAGCGTTTCAAGTTCGCTCCACGACAAACCAGATTCATCCCAGTTTACATTTGCATCATCAGCACCCGTTGGGATGTATGCAAGGTAAGCCGAGTTTGAATAAAAGTCACGTGTATCGCCTAAATCATCTTTTTCATAAAGACCCATTGTATAGCTAAATGGGCGGCCAGAGCGACGCTCAAAGTACATGTTAAACTTGGTTTGGTAGCCAGAAAAAAGCTCAGTATTATAGCTCACATTAACCTTAAAGCTATGTTCCACTTCGTAAGCACCACGCTGTGCTAAATCAACATTACGGCTTTGTGTTAATGTATGTTTATAATTACTTTGTGCTTGTGATGATGAACCACCTGAAGCTTCTGTAATATCTTGATGTGCATAACTGGTCGATATATACAGGCCGTTATCCCATTCTTTAGCAAGAGCGGTAGAGAAGATTACCGAGCGCCCATCTTCAGCTGAGTTGGTCATTGCTATATCAAAGTTATCTTTTAAGTCACCTTCGTAGATACCTTCATAAATAATACGATCGCCATCAGCGGTTGTACCAACAGGCTTGATTGCAGTGTTATGCCATACAGCCTCATTTTCTTTTTTATGGTAAGCAATTTCTGCTTGCCATTTAAAGCCATTACCTAAAAATTCTGAGTCAAATTCATAATCAAAACCAACTTGCGCACGGATGCTTGAAGGTAATTTAAAATTAGGATCAATATAGTTAGTGCTACCCGCACCTTGTACTAATGAACCTTTTATTTCGTCTGGAACTTGAGTGATATCAACAGGATTATTTGCGTAGTAACCATCAATTACGCTTTGTGGTGCATCAACAAAAGTAAGACCGTCTTTTTGGAATGAGTTGTTATACCAAACGTTAGGAATACCGCCTTGGAAACGACCTACGCCACCATTGATAGTAAGAGCCTCTGTTGCATAATATTTGAAACCAACACGAGGTAAAATAATATCTACACCATCAAGGTTTTCTTGGTTAGTAAAACCATAGGTTTCTAAAAACTTTTCATTCAATGTTGGTTTATCGTCAGACGCTAAACGCTCATAACGTACACCCGCAGTTACTTCTAAATCATCAGTAGCATAAAACGTATCTTCTACGTAAAGAGCAAACTGACTGCGCGTTGCATCGTAAGCAGTATCTGCTGAGTTATTGGTATAGGCATTACTGTAAGTAAAGTCATGTTTACCTTTGTAATTACCTACTTCGCGGTTTTCGAAACCAGCAAAGTTATCAAACTCCCATGAGCCTAAAGAGTTGGCTGCAAATAAATTATATAAATTTAAAGATTCATACTTAGCACCAAACTTAATTTGATGTTCGTCTAATAAGTATGTGCCATCAAAAGTTAGTGTTAAATTTTCAGTCGCTGCTTTATTGGCATGACGGTATTCATCAGTACCAAACTGATAAGCTGGTCCACGGAAATATTCTTCAACTTTAACACTACCAATTTTAGAGTTAGTGATGCTGTCAGATGTTACATCTTTATAAGCAATACCAATTTCAGTAGAGAAGTCTTCATTCCAATCTGAGTAAAGCTTGGTAGCAAAGTTGTTGAATTTAGTCGCGTAAGTGTAACGATTTGAAGCAAGTGAAACGGTACTGCCACCAGTACCAAAATTACGCTCGTCTTTATCGTCTTGCCATTGGTATGTAAAGTCTAAACGATGGTCGTCGTTGATGTTCCAGCTTAACTTAACCAATAATGACTCATTGGTGTCTTTAGGGTCGCCACCAAGAGAATCTTGCATACCGTACACGTTATCTAATATAGATAAAAACTGATCAAAGCTTTCTTTGGTTACATCGTATTCGTTTGCTGCGCCTGAGCCTTCAAAGCCATAGTCTAAATCTAACTCGCTCTTCCATGCATTGTAGTTTACAAAGTAAAAAAGCTTATCCTCTAGTATTGGTCCGCCAAAGTTAAAACCGTAACGCGCTTCTGTTTGGATTGGCTTTACTTGTTCAGTAACAAATGTTCTGTGGCCATCTTCATCTAAAGCCGGTCTGCCATTTGCGTATACTTGTGAAATACTATCAACATCACCCGCCATATCTGGAGTTGATGTTTCATAAAAGCCAGAAAACTTAAATTCGTTAGTACCTGACTTTGTTACTGCATTTATAGTACCGCCACCAAAGTTACCTTTAGCTGCTGAAAAAGGAGATACGTCTACAGAAATTTGTTCAATTGCATCAAGTGCAACAGGTGGCTGCGCTGTAGGGTAGCCGCCATAGTTCAAACCAAAATCGTCGTTTTGGCCAATGCCATCAACAGTTAAGCTATTACTACGTGGATTATTACCAGCAAAGGTTAGCTCTCCATTACCGTTAATATTTGCAAGTGGGTTTAAGCGAGCAATATCTTTAATATCACGGTTAAAACTCGGCATGTTTTGAATTGTATCTTCGCCAAAAGAGCTGCTAGAACCGCCAGATTGTTGTACTATTTTATAGCCAGAAACTTCAATTTTTTCCATGTTTAATGGTCTAAGCTGAGAGTTTAAGCGATAAGTATCACCTAATTCTAGGTAGATGTTTTCAAGCGTAGTATCGTTAAAAGTATCAGAGTCGATTATTACTGTATATGGACCCCCAACACGTAAACCGTTAGCTATAAAAGTACCACTTGAATTGGTTGTAAGTTCACTTACAGTTCCAGTAGGACCATGAATAACTTTAATTTTTACATTTGCAGCACTTTCACCAGATGGAGTAGTGATTTTACCACGCATTGCAGATGACGTGTCAGCAGCCATAGCACTTGCAGAAACACCAAGAGCTAAAATAATTGCTCCGGTTAATTTCGAAAGGCGAAGTTTATTCATTATGTTGTTTTCCCGTATTATAAAGTTACTTAGTTAGTTGTTTTTCGCTAGTTTGCATCTTAAGTGCACTGACTAACGGTGTTGCTGATTCATCAAATAAACTATTTAATAAACCTGCGAGTCTTATTCCGCTTTGTTGCAGCCGAATTTTAATTATTGGCATATGGTTAAAAATGTAACTATAGCTAATGTCTGTTTCGTTTTTATTATAAATTGATTCTGCTAAGTTGTTTGATTCTACTAACCAACTAGTAGGGTTACTGGTTAGGTACTCACTAATTAAGGTTTGATTATTAGTATTGATAAAGTCAGCAAATTCAGTATATGAGAGGTTTTCACCTTCAATTAATTTACTGTCCCATAAACTGTGTAGGTTGGTTTCTTGACCAAAATGTTGCACCTTTATACGGTTACCACCGCGATCATCTGCACGCCCAGCATGAAAAGGCTGATGGCTGTCGCCTACTAAGTGTACTAAAAAGCGTAAACTAAACTGTTTAGCATCTAATGAACTTTGCTCGTCTTGAAGTACTTTAATTGAGTAATGAATGCCTTCAAGGATGTTGGTAACAGATTCTTTATTTTTTGTATGAGAATGATTGAGTGAAATAGGCTTGTTTGCAGATGTATTAATATAATGCCAGCGTGATGATTTTCTTTGCCAAAACTCACCAGGAGCAGAGCGCATTTCATCTGGCCAAGTAGACACTTGTGCTAAAGATTCATTATTTAATAACGGAAAAAGTTTTGTTTTTGTTGTTTCACTAAGATGAGACTCTGCAATTTTAGCTATGATCCTGTGTCCATTTTGACCCCATGCATGAGCATTAGTACAAACAAGTACAGCGCTGACGACCAGCGTTGCTTTAACTGAGGACATTAAGTTGTTACGCATTTGGTTTCCTTCAAATTATTATAGGGTCAAAATCACTAATCCGGTCAATTGTCCTTGTTTATTAGTGGGATAGGAAGGCGTTAATAACATTCATATTAACTTGTGGGTAAGTCATTTAAATCAATAGCTTGTATTTGATAGGTAAAATTACTTATTGCAATAAGTAATTAAAATTGTTCAAATGGGGTAATAATAATATTAGGATGTTTTGTTTGAACATTAAATGCGTCATTTACAATAAAATGCTGTTAATTGTATTTTTATATTTGTTAATTGTTTTAGTGTGGGTGTGTGGTCAGCTGAGTGTTGATAGCAGTGAATTACGCTTTGTAAAATTAATAGAAACATCAATTGAATGCCAAACATCTGTAATTAAAAATGAAAACCAGTTAATCATCTTTGCGCCATCAAAAAAAATAGCAGGTACATTAGCACATAGCTTGTGTACAGATGATGTGGTAGCTAAGCAATACGGTGCGGTTGTAAGTTACTGGCGCTATAACACGACGGAGAGCTTTGAATTTGTAGGAAAAGGCATTGCAGATCTTATTTTAACTAAAAACAATATTATGGAAGCATTTAAAGCCGAGGCTACCTATAACTACCAGCCTGTAGTTGGGTTTTCTGATTACACTGCATTTTTTATTTCGGCTAAAGAAAAACCTAAAATAACAAAAGAGTACTTTTTAGGTAAGCGTATTGGATTATTAGATTATCCAACCAGTCGCTCAGGGCATATATTGCCAAAGCAAGTATTTAAAGAGTTGGATATTAACCTCGAAAACTTAAATATTGTTTATGCCAGCTCTCATGATGCGTTACGTGATTTATTGGCTAACGGCAAAGTTGATCTTATAGCTTCATTTTGGCAAGAAAGTGATACAAAACGCTTTTCAAAAAACTATATTACACCGCTAAAAAATAACATTGCAGGCACGCGCTGGTATTTAAAAATGCCACACAATAATACCGATTTATTGTGCTCGGTACAGGCGCATTTATTAGCCATGTCGCAAGAGCAATCTCTTCATTACTATAAAGGTGCGCAGTCATTTTGGCAGTGTGATAACGACGTTGTAACTTATAAGCGAGATGCAATATGAGTAAGCAGATACTTTCATTTATTACGCTATTAATTTTTTTGTTACTTTGTAGCGTATTTTATTACTCAGTAAGCTATAAACAACAGCAAGTGCAAAAGCTTAATATAGCCACGATAGAAAAGCAGGTAGCGCTGGATTTACCTTTACTCGAGCTATCTAATGAACTGCTTAAGTACTCCAGTAATATAGATAATATAAATAGTTATTTAGAGCAGTTAAATTCGCAGCTAGTCGGCACTAATTTGTTATTGTTAAATATTGTCGCTGATAAAAAGCTATCAACCACATTAACCGAAGCGCAGTTTTTTACGCGTTTAACGACTAGTATTGGCCCTGTTTTTTTAGTTTTTGATATAAAACCACAGCCATGGCCGTGGCGTTATATTTATTATTATGTCGCTATTTTTATTTTAAGTGCTTTTGTGAGCTACTGGCTGAAAACAGTCATTACAATAGAGCAAAAAAGTAAGCAATTAGCTACGCTGCAGCCTGAACCTGTTGAGGAAAGTAAATCACCCGTGTTAGTTATTAATCTAAATACTAAAACGGTGTCAGTTAATATTAATCCGCAATACCAAGTATGTTTAGCAAATAAACCTCTTAGCTTTTATTTAGCGCTTATTGAATTTTGTAACAGTAATAGCGATGTTGTGCTTAGCCATAATAAAGATGTACCTGATGAGCTGATTGAATTAGCTAATAAATATTTTTATCGACTGGTGGAGCTGGGGCACACGATCCGCAAGCGCCCTAACTTTAACAATAGTCTTGAAAAAACATTGAGCGAAATACGCGCGGCGTTAGATGAAGTGTTAAGTGAATACCCGCAACAAAAAGAAATTTTTTATCCGCCTAAGGCATTTGGAGAGGGTTCTCGTTCGCGGCTTCACAGTTACGGGTTAGTTAATATTGCTAAAGGCGATTTAGAAATAGTAGGCAAGTAATATACTCGTTCCTACTATCTCCAAAAAAATAGATTATTTAGGGGCGAACTGGGCCGCATCTATCGGGCTGTGCTCTGCAAAAAAGCGCTTTAATGCGTTAGAGTCTGTTTCATCGGTGACTACGAAACCTTTTGCTGTGGTTAGTGCAGGGTAGCCATCACCACCTGAGGCGTTAAAGTTATTAATGCTCATACGGTAAGTTTTACTTTTATCTAATGCTTGCCCATTTATTAATATCTTTACTAAGGAGTTGTTTTTATGCTCAAACGATAATTTGTGGTACTGCATGTAAGCGCCGGAATCAGGCGGAAAACGCGTTACAACTTCTAAATATTGCCATAAATCTTCTCCTGCAATATCGATATAAGCCACTCGATTTTGAAACGGTTGGGCTTTTAAAATATCTTTATAACTTACTTCGCCTGCAGCAATACTGTCGCGTACACCGCCGCCACTCATAATGCCAAAGTCAGCATCGGTACTGTTCATTTGTGCTTGAATAATAACGCGGGCTAAATTTGTTTGTTGGTAGCGTACTTTATTACGGTCGCCTTCAAGTCTGGCATTTACATAGCCAATTTTACCTTCAATTTGTTTAGCGCCTTTTTCCTGATACTCGGCTAAAAATGCGTTTAACTGTGGATTCGGCTCAATGTACTCGTTAGCTAATAGACTCGATGTTGTGCCATCCGCGTTTTGTTTATCAACATATAAATTAACGGGTAGCAGTTTATAACTTAAGAGAGTTAGCTGGCCATTTTCAAGTTTAAATTCGGCTTTACCAACATATTTACCCCATTCGTGGGCTTGCATTATCCAAGTGCCATTTTGTTGATCGGGCGTGCAGGCTAGACCAGGTTTAAAGTTATCGTCATTTACGTTTTTAGCCGCCATACATACAGGCTCTTGAGAGTGACCACCGATGATCATATCTAAGGTATTAGTTGGCAGTGAACGCGCAAGTGTTACATCCCCAGGCGCATTAATTGCGTGGCTAGCATCCACATAATGCCCCATATGAGTGAGCGCAATGGTAATGTCGGGATTATATTGTGCTTTAATTTTTTGTGCTAATTGCGCCGTGATCTCAATCGGATCTTTAAACTCTAATTGGCGAATATATTCGGGATTACCTATTTTGGCTGTATCAGTGGTGGTTAAACCTATAACAGCAATACTCAGCCCATTTTTGTTAAATACTTTATAGCTATCAAATACATTTTCACCGGTCGATTTTTCAAATATATTTGCCGACAAAAAAGGAAAGTTAGCCCATTGCTGTTGCTTTTTAAGTACGCTCATCGGGTTATCAAATTCATGATTTCCAAGGGCCATCGCATCATAGCCAATTAACGACATGCCTTTGAAGTCGGGTTCAGCGAATTGTAAATCTGACTCTGGAATACCGGTATTTATATCGCCACCAGACAGCAGCAGTACTGCGTGTCCCTGCGCGATTGCTTTGTTGCGTAGCGAGTCAATCAGGGTTTTACGGGCAGCCATGCCGTATTCACCTTTTTCATTGTGCCAAAAGCGGCCATGATTATCGTTAGTATGCAGTACGGTTAAATATTGTGGGGCGGGGCTGGTGAGTGTAGTACTACACCCAAGTACACTAAAAGCAATGACAAACAAAAAAATTATGCGCATAAAACACCTATTGATTAAAAGCACTTACGTTTATTGGCGCATAGTTTAACTAGTTTGCTACAAAAACACACTTTTACATTCTTTAATCACACTTTAATTTTTTTAGTAGCAGCTAACTCTCTGCGTTTTAGCTCTTCGCTGGCATATTTGGCTTTTTGATGATTAATACCTACCATCCAGATTAAAAAACTAGCAGGTAAGCGTGTGTAGGGCTCTCCCTTATGCAAACCAAAATCACAAATTTGGTTGTTTTTTTCTGACATTACAATTCTCCATTTACGAATTTGCAGAGGAATCATAACAAAAATAAAACAATTTATAAGTGTATTCTCATTAAACGACAACTTTATGTGTATTGATATAGCTATTATTTGCTGCTTTTTTAAAGACATTAAATTAATCAGCGTTTTTACAGGGATAAGTTCAGCAGGAAGGCGATAAAATGTAATTAAGTTGTAACTGACTTGGTTTGAATTGTATCGGAAACTATTTTTCAGTCGATTTTTAGTCTTACTCGCATTACTCTAAGTATCACTAAATTTTACACTTAAATAAAATAATAATAGGGAAAAACGATGAAAAAGCTTTTATTAGCCTCGTTACTTAGCGCAGTAAGCTTTGCCAGTTCAGCAACCATTGTTGAAGTAAGTACCAGCCAAGGTGTTATTAAAATTAATTTATTTGATCAAAAAACACCAAAAACAGTAGAAAACTTTATTAGTTATTTAGATGATGCTGCGTATAACCAAACAGTGATCCATCGCTCAGTAAAAGATTTTATTATTCAAGGTGGCGGTTTTACCTATTCAGATGATTTTGATCGAATTACAACTAAGCCAGCAGTCATTAACGAACCTATTTACTCTAATGTTAAAGGCACGATTGCCATGGCTAAACTAGGTGGAAAACCAAACAGTGCAACTAGCCAGTGGTTTTTTAACTTAAAAGATAATAGTGCCAACTTGGATGTGCAAAACAGTGGTTTTACTGTGTTTGGACAGATTACGGATGATAGTCAAGCGACGTTAGATAAAATAGCTGCTTTAGTACATTGTGGTGAAATACCGGTAGTTGGTCTTACGAAAGAGCAGTGCTCAAAAAGTGATGTAACGATTAGTAATGCTAACTTGGTGACCATTCAAAGTGTATTAGTTTTAGATGACGATCCTAATTCAGCGCAGAACCTTACACCGGCTAAAAACACATTAATAAATCAAGTAGTGCCACCTTCGCAAAAAGATGATTCAAGCGGTAGTATGGCTTGGTTACTAGGTGCTTTATTATTAGTATTACCACGTTTAAAACGCGCTAAATAACAAATATTTTAAATAAAGAAACCCCGCTATGGGTGCTAAATAGCGGGGTTTTTAGTTGTTTAATGTAAGTTTTAAAACAATAATACCCGCCAAATTATTACCAGCCATAATGCAAATACACTGCCACAGCCTATTAAAAACAGATTAAAGCGTATTCTTATTTTATTACTGCCCAAGTGAACAACGCTATGTAAAATACGCGAAATCACAAACAGCCAAGCTAAAACAGCCACCAGAATGCTTGCACTATTGAATTGCATTGCCAGTAAGCACCCAGCATAAAACAACACGGGTATTTCAAATTGATTGGTAAAGTTTCTATCAGCAACACGCACATTGTCACCTGCATTATCTAAACGCATAGTGGCAAAGTCGGTTAAATTGATGTGTTTGTTTTTAGCTGCGGCAAAACGTCTTTTACCCATAATAATCATTACAATGAGTGAGAGTAAAACTTGGGCGAACATAGCTAAAATGATCAACTTTTCCATGGTTTTTCCTTATTATTATTTAAATTAATTGCAGTATGCAGGTGTTTTTCACAATGTGTTACACAATTAACGGATAAATTGTGGCAAAACATTAATCTAAAATGTTAATTTAGGCTGTAAATAGCTTTTTAAATAAGCGCAGATCGCAGTTGCGACATACTTTTAATGGAAATAAAATGAAAAAAATTATTGGCTTTAGTGCCATTGCACTTGCTGTACTAAGCGGTTGTACAAATACATCATCTGTATCTCAGGCACCTCAAACTGTTTTATTATCAGACTCGCTGGTTGTAAGCCCTAACGATAATCGCGAATATAAAACGCTTAAATTAGCTAACGACATTGAAGTTATTTTAGTATCAGACCCCAGTGCTGAAAAATCAGCCGCGGCATTAAGTGTTGGAGTGGGTTTACTACACGACCCAATGAGCCAACAAGGCATGGCCCATTATTTAGAGCATATGCTGTTTTTAGGCACAGAGCGTTACCCAGATACTAAAGGGTACTCTGATTTTATGACCAAAAATGGTGGCGCGCACAACGCCTATACTTGGCTCGATATTACTAATTACATGTTTAAAATTAATAACGATGCCTTTGATGAAGGGCTAGACCGTTTTGCTGACTTTTTTAAAGCCCCTAAGTTATACCCAGAATACACAGACAAAGAAAAAAATGCAGTAAATGCAGAGTGGTCAATGCGCCGCGAAATGGACTTTTTTGGGCAGTTTAAACTAGCGCGTAAAATGATGGGTGAACACCCAGCCAACCGTTTTTTAATTGGCAACCTAGAAACCTTAGGTGACAAAGAAGGCAGTTCATTACACAAAGAAACAGTTGATTTTTATAATAAATACTACTCTTCAAATATTATGAAAGTAGCACTTATCTCTAACTTGCCAATTGCGGCAATGGAGCAAAAAGCGCAAAAATATTTTGCAGATATTAAAAATAAAAATATCGAAAAACCTACAGTAACCGCCAAGCTTAACTTTGATAACGCCGGTGGTAAGCGCGTGTTTTATGCCCCTAATGAAGATGTAAAACAGTTACAACTTGATTTTACCATTAGCAATAACAATAACGAGTTTGCACTTAAACCTAATCGCTTTGTGGCCTACTTATTAAGTAATGAAATGCCAGGTAGTCCAGCGCAAATATTACGTGATAAAGGGTGGGTATCGCAATTGTCAGCATCGGCAGTGCCAACCCACTATGGCAACTACGGGTCGTTAAACGTTAACGTAGAGCTTACCGATACAGGTATGCAAAATCGTGAAACGATAGTCGCGACTATAATGCAGTACATCGAATTGATTAAAAAAGAGGGCGTTGATAGTAAATACTTTAACGAAATTCGTACTTCGTTAAATAATCAATTTAAGTTTTTAGAAAAAGGCGATGAGTTTAACTACGTAAGTACATTGACTCAAAGTATGCAAGATTACCCGTTAAATCATGCCATTAATGCGCCTTATTATTACGCTAAGTTTGATGCAGACTCAGTAAATAAAGTGCTTAAACAGTTAAATGCCGACACTTTACGCATTTGGTATGTATCGCAACAAGAAGAAACCGACTCACAGCTACACTTTTACGACGGTAAATACCGCATTAGTGACATAAGCGCGCAGGAAATTGCAAGCTGGAACAAAAAAAGCCAGTTTAATTTAGCACTCCCTAGCGTAAATAACTTACTGCCAGAAAATTTTGCTATTAAAACCCAAGCATTTAAACAGCAAAAATTCCCAGAGCTTGCTTATGATAAAAATGGCGTGAAAATATGGCGTCAGGCAAGTCAAAAATTTGCCGAGCAACCAAAGGGACTTGTTGAAGTTTATATTAATACCCAGCCGGGGCTAAACGATGTAAAAGCGGAGGTTTTATACTCTGTTTGGGCCGATCTGTACAACATACAGCAAAGCCAACTGAGCACAGAGGCTGCTATAGCAGGTATGAGCGTAAACCTTGCACCAAGTAATGGTTTAGTTTTGTCTATGAGTGGCTTTACAGATAAGCAAAATGTACTGCTTAAACAAGCATTAAGTGGGCTAAACAGTGATATTAGTGTGCAAGCATTTAACCAAGCTATAGATCGTTTTAAACGTAATTTACTTAACCAGCAAAAACAATTTCCTTACGCGCAAGCATTTGCTGAATATACAAAATTAAGCCGTACCGGTAGCTTTGATACAGATACTTTAATTAGCACAGCCGACACGTTAACCTTAGCTGATTTTAATGCTTTAAAACAAAACACCTTTGCTAATAACGATTTACGCGTATTTAGTTATGGTAACTATAATCAGCAAGACATAGCAGCAATAGCATCCGAGCTGAGTACTATTTTGCCAAGTAACTATAAACACTCTGAATTTGCGCGCAGTAAAGCATGGTTACCGCAACCGGGTGAAACCATAGTGCTACAAAAAGATATAGATGTAGCCGATGTAGCCGTGGTTGATATGACGGTTCATCCAACACCGGGTTACAAACAAAAAGCACAAGCGGCCGTGCTACAAGGGCATTTTAGAACCATTGCATTTGATAAGATGCGTACTGAGGAGCAACTTGCTTATGCTGTTGGTGCGTTAGCTCGCCCCATCGAGGATTACTCAGCGATTGGTTTGTTTATTCAAACACCAGTAAAAGGGCCAAAAGAAATACAAGCGCGTTTTGATCTGTTTAAGAAAGAGTATGCAGTTGAGCTCGACAACATGAACGAGGAGACGTTTGCGCAGCTTAAAAATGCCACGTTAGTGTCGCTTAAAGAGCAACCTAAAAACTTAAGTGACGAAATGAGCCCACTATTAAATGATTGGTATCGTGAGAACTTTAATTTTGATTCAAAGCAACAGCTAATAAATGAAGTTGAAAAAGTAACGCTTAGCGATATTAAAGACTATTACCAACAAACAATGCTTAACCCTAATGCGGCACGTTTAAATGTGCAATTACGCGGGACTAAGTTTATCCAGAGCGAGTTTGCCGATTTACCAAAGCAAACTAAAATCACAACGCTTGATGCCTATTACAATGGTATTAAACTACAAAAATAAGCTTTATTTATACAGCTAAAAATAAACCCCAATGTATTGCTACATTGGGGTTTTTATTTAAGTTAATTTAAGCCATCACTAAAGCTTAAGCCATTAATAAAAAGCCTATCACTGCAAGTGCTGCAGCAATCAGCGTATAAGGCAATTGTGTAACCGCGTGGCTCATTAAGTTACAGCCAGCACCTTGTGCTGCTAATACCGTTGAGTCTGAATAAAAACATGCTTGGCTGCCAAACGATGATGCCGATAATAACGCGCCAATGACTAATGGAATATTAGCATCTACCGCCGTTGCCAGTGGCATAACAATAGGAATAGACACAGCAAATATTCCCCAGCTTGAGCCCGTTGCAAATGCTAAAATAGACATTGCAATAAATACCACTGCAGGCAAGTAACCCGCGGTCATGTATGGGCTTAAGCTATTAATAACATATTGCGGCAAGCCAATTAAATCACACACATCTTTAAATATAAACGCGGCTATAACCGTGCCTATAGCCGGTATCATGCTTTTAAATCCATCGAGCATACGTTCAATCATTTCACTAAACGACATTAATTTTTGTAGTGCATAAAAGGGCAAAATTATAGCCATAGTGGCTAATAAACCTTTATAAACGTCTATTTCAAAGTAAACGGTAAAACCGACTAATAAAATAATAGGCAATAAAAAGTTATGTAATTTACCTTTAGGATCGGCATCTTCAAAGTTTTCTTCTACTGCTTTTACCGCGTACTCGTCTGCTGTTTGTACTTCACTGTATTGCGCCGGATCGACTTGTGCTTGCTCAATTTGTGCCATTTGTTCTGCTTTTTTCATTGGGCCAAAAGCAGGGATCACACCAAGTACCACTAATAGCACAACGAGTACCGCAAACCATGCGTAAAACATGTACGGAATAGCCTGAATATAAACAGCAATGCCTTTGCCTTCTTCAGCAATACCGTTATCTACGAGTAAACCACCAAAAAATACCGCCCACGTAGATAGAGGCACAAGCACGCAAATTGGTGCCGCAGTTGAGTCGACAACGTAGGCTAGCATTTCGCGGCTTACTTTAAATTTATCGGTAATGCGTTTCATGGTTTCACCCACAGTAAGCGCATTTAAATAGTCATCAATAAAAATAACTAATCCAAGGCAAAAGGTCATAAATAATGAAGAGCGTTTGCCCTTAGTGTATTTAAGTGCCAACTTACCAAATGCAGAGGCGCCACCGGTACGGACTAATAAGGCGATTAATGCACCAAAGCCACCACACACCAATATTAGCCAACCAATGGTTTCGTCACTCATTACTTTAAGTGAGGTGCTGGCAAAATTAGCCAATACCTGCGAAGGATCAGCCATTATGAGCCCAACAAGGGCACCAATTAATAAAGATAAAATAGGGCGGCGTAGTACTACAGCCAAAATAACTACCACTAAAGGCGGCAGTAAGCTTAACGCAGAAGGTTCAAGCATTTAAGTATTCACAAAATTAAAAGCATATTTAAAAATTTAAACTGCTTAACAAAAACAAAGAAGATGATAAGTTAGTTGTATTATCACTTTCCAAGTCACTGCTTTTGCACGCGATATCACTAGGGAACTGTTATTTTAAATTAATAATCAGCAGTAATATGCGTTGGCTTGGCGCCAGACGGTGCAAGGAGTGCAACCGCTTTTGTTATGCCTATAAAAACATCGGCGCAAAAGTAATCTGCTTTACATCTTCAGTCAACAAATAAATGCTTTAATTGACTCATTTTTATAATTTGGCTGAATATAACGCTACAAACCAGAAGGATAACAATAAATGCGAAGGCAATTTAATACCGAGCGATTAATTATTCGCCATGCTGTTGAAGCAGATGCTGGCGATTTATTAAAGTTGGTAAATCAAAATAGTTTTATAAAATACATTGGGGATAAAAAAATTTATACTCTTGAGGATGCCATAACCTATATTAAACAAGCTTTTAGCAACGCGCACCAATCGCAAGGTTTTGGCCCCTATGTGATCACTTTAAAAAATCAGCAATTAGTAGGAGTTGTAGGTTTTTATAGCCGTGCAATGTTGCATCACCCAGATATAGGATTTACGTTATTAACAGCGTTTGAAAAACAAGGGTATATTTACGAAGCTGCAAAAGCGTTAGTTGAAAATAAAAGTATATTTGGCATTAATAAATTATGCGCTATTACCTCAACAGATAATAGCGCATCACAAAATGTATTAATTAAGCTTGGTTTTAAGCCACAAGGGCAGGCAATAATAGATAAAGAAAGCCGCAGCGTTGTTTCTTTATTTTTATATCATTAAGTAATTTTAGTTATGATTATTTAAACCGCGTTTGTTCAATTTTCTTGGCTACTGCTAGGTTGATTTCTTGCCAGGTTTTTTCAAGCGTTGCTACCAGCGCATCATAGCCGTCACCGTCGAGTTGCGTTACATTAGCAAAATTATGCAAACTTAATAAGCGTCGGCCTGTTTCGGGATGGGTATAATATAAACGCCATAGCCCAGATATATCTGCGTTGCCTTGTAGGTCGCCATTAAAATGATGAATTTCATATTCTAATTCATAAAAAGTTTGTTGATCTAGCTCGGTGATCACCGGTAAACCTTTTATTACCATCCAGTTAGGTAGGGCATTAAAGAGTATTTGTTGTGCACTTACGGTGAGCATCGAATCAGGTGACTCACCCCATAAATGGTAGTTTGCAGCATGAATTTGATTGTGATCTATTTTCATCGCAATGCCGCGATTATTTAAGGCACCTCTTAGTACAACTGTTTGTACTCTTAATTGCGCATCAGTTGCACTTACATCTCTAGAGGAGGCAACAATAGGTTGTTCAAACTGATAATACGCGATGGCAGTTTGAATTGATGAACTACAACCGCTAAGCAGTAAAGCGAGTAAAATAACAAAAAAAGATGATTTAACCATTATTGCTTCCTTGGTTTTGGGTCTGCGGGTAATGCTTTATCAAATATAAACATATTAGGCTGCTCATTTAGGCCTTTAGTTAGCGGCTGTAGCTGCTCACTTAAACGTTTAAACTCTTGCAAGGTTTGCTGTAGCTGATTATTAAACTGCGAACCTGCTTGGTAGCTGGCCATGGTTTTATCAAATTGGCGCATAGTGACTTCAAATTGTTCCATACTCTTGGTCATTTTTTTGAAGTTTTGATTAAAGTCACCCGGTAAATTTTGTGTGTCTTTTTGGTTTAGCAAATCGCGCATGTCGTTGGCCAACCCTTGGTAGTCGCTAAAAGTGGCTTGCATTTGTGCTAAGCTATCTTCGATTTTTAGCTCGTTTACCTTATTAAGTACATCAGAAACCTGATCGGCTAATACTGTAATACCGCTAGATATACTTGGAAAAACATCATATTGAGCCAGCTTTTCTAGTTTTGCATCAGGCGCATCGGTATAAATGTCAAAGTCGACATACACGGCACCGGTAAGTAAATTACCCGGTTTAAGCGAAGCGCGCATGCCATTGTTTACCCAGCCATTTAAACTCGTTTGCCAATACTCTTTAGCTAAATCGTTATCGTGGTACAAGCGCCCATATTCTATTTTAATAAGCACAGGTACAGCCGTATTGTGGTTTTTAAAGTGAGCTGGTTTGCCGTTAATAATCACATTGGCAGGGGCTTCTACTACTGTACCAATTCGCGTTCCTCGGTATTCAACCGGAGCGCCAGCGCGCAGGCCACGAATTGATTGCTCAAACTCAATAAGATAGTAGTCAAAGTCGTAAAAACGCTCTTCTAGTGCTTCTTTATAGCTTTGACTAAGCGAAAAACTATGCTCATTTTGGGCAATATCGCCAGGGGCTTGTTGATCGGGTAAGCCCACCGATATACCTAATGCCAGTCAGTTAACACTGACTGGCTTTTTTTTATACGGATATTTAGATGGTTTCTTTTTCACACATCGTGGAAAGCTGCGCTCATGACGCCTTGTCGGTAACTGAAATAGCGTCAGCGTTTCTAATAAATGCTCATAGTGTTTTGGTAAATTTCCCGGACTTGTCAGTGGGATAGTTAACAGAAATACGTTGATATGCCTTGAACAATGAGAAAAACTCAGTTGATTTGGCCATACTTCCAGTAACTCTGCCGCCTCACGCATGGCTATTCTTATAATATTGTAGGCAATTAGTAACCCCCACAATTCTTGCCTTATCATATCCGGCCTTTTTGAGCGTAGGATATAGTTTGAGTGCAGCATCGTTTGTTTTATTTCTCGATATCCTATTTCTATTTCCCAGCGATGCATGTACAAATCAGCTATTTCTTTTGATGGGTAACGCATTACATCAAGCATTGATGTAAGAATCTGATACTGCTTATTATTATGCGTGTAGGTAAGCAGCCGAGCTTCTATAAACTCTGGCAAGTCAGTAAACTTTTTTCGCGCTTGTGGCGATGTTTTAAGACGCACTAACTGGTCATTTTTACTCATTTTCTTTATAGTATCAACCGTTAAGCCTTTTCTGACCGGTATCATCCAGTGTCTTTCAGTCCCTGCTTGATGCCAACGATGCAAAAGCCCTAATGAATAATAACCGCGATCAAATAAGGTTAATGAGTTATCCGGTGTGCCTTCAATGAGTTCTTCAGCGAGTGTCATCTCCCCTTGATGCTGCCCGTTAAAAGCACAATTAATGAGTTGATGACTCGTTAGCTCCATGTGGCATACCATCCGAATTTGCGGATAGGTATTTTCACCATACTGGGTTGAGCCACATCCAAATACGTCTTTATTCTCTGGCGTATCATGTGTACGAAAGACAACCCCATCAACAGCTAATAGATTTAAGCCACAAAATGTATCAAAGTGGGCATGATTATAATGCCGTGACGCCATCATCTTGAAGACCTGCTCGACAGCACCTTCACCTAAGCGTTGTCTCGCTTGAACCATGGCACTAGGGGCAACTAGTTTCCCTTTACCTGGTAAGGCGATGTCCATTTTAGAGGCTATATCCCAAACAGATTCATGACGAAATAAACTCATACCAATCACAGACCAAACGACAGCGTCGAGTGGTAAACGACGTTTACGAACGGTGGCGACCCCCGATTTTTCAAAAGCTTGGTTAAGTAATTCGGGATCTAATATGCCAGATAAGTTATCAAGCGCTGTAAATTCCTCGGCAGATGAGAAAGTGGTCGAAAGAGCTGTTTGAATATCCATAAAAAATCCGTAATTAGCGAAACTAATTACGGATTATTCACGATCATTTAGATCGGTCAACCGATCAATTAACCTTAACTGATCGGCATTACACCGATATACCGCCTTTTAAAAGTTTACTAAGCGAGCCGGTATTAATGTTTATGCCATCAGCAGAAAGGTCAATTTCTATACCAGAGTTAACCCAAAAAATAGAATTTAAGGTGATCAGGTTTTCGTAGGGTGCTTTAATAAAAATACCGTACTTCATGGCTTGGTTTTTCCAATCAAATGTCGCGGTTTCTATTTGCCCAATTTTATAGTTTTTGAAAAATATACCGGTACTTACTTCAAGTACCTCAGCGTTGTAGCTCAATAACTTAAAGCGTCCACCTTTAACATCTTTACCGATTAAGGCAGGCTCGTCTTGTAGTTCAAACTTTTCTTTTTTCTTTTTGCTTTCACCTGGCGAAAACTCTAAATACACACCTGATAAAAGCGTACTCATGCCACTAATGCCGGTTTCATCTATACGCGGTTTTACCACCCAAATTTTGGCATCTTCGGTGAGTAAGTTATCGTAGTTTTTATCAATTTGAGCGCGGGCAATAACACTGTCTTGCGTGTCGGATAAACGCACATGATCTATTTGGCCAATTTTAACACTGCGTACTTTAATTTCGGTTTTACCCGCAACTATCCCCTCCGCTTGTGGCATGGTTATATAAATAGTGGGGCCTAAATTAGTTTGGTATTGATACAGCATCCAAACCCCCACAAGCAGGGCAATAACGGGAATAATCCAAATTGCAGAAATTTTTGATTTTTGTTTAATATTAGCGGTTTCGGTCATGCATTATTCTCTGCGTTATTATTTTTAGGTGAATCCCATAGCAAACGTGGGTCAAAGGCGTGAGCTGCCATCATTTGACATAGTACCATAACAGTAAAAAAGGCAACGCCTAAGCCGGGCGTTACCGACATTAAGTTACCCAATTGTACCAAAGCAACTAAAATGGCCACAACAAATACATCAATCATAGACCATTTCCCAATAAATTCAGTAAGTTGATAAATACGTGTATACCCTATGGTGTGATCATTTGCGGGTTTGGCAACCATAAAGCACAAAAAGCTCAATACTAAAGCCTTTGCAAGTGGGACTACAACACTGGCAATAAATATAATCATGGCAATAGGGTATGAGCCATTTTTCCACAGTGCAATAACACCAGCAATTAAGGTTGAAGGACTTTCATCGCCTAAACTGGTGGTATACATAATGGGTAAAACATTGGCTGGAATATAGCAAATAATAGAGGTAATTAACCAAGCGGTAGCTTTTTGTACACTGTTGGGGTTTCTAATATAGGTTTTACTATGGCAGCGATTACAAACACTTTGCGTGCATAGTTGATGGCACACATGACAAGCTTTAATATCGTTATCAATGGCGCGATGAGTAAGGTTTATATTTTCAAGTTTTTCTACTGGGCCAATTTGTGCCCACAAGCGGGGGCGGTTTAAATGCGTTAACGCACTAATATATAAAATAACAAAACCCACATAAGCCCAAAAGCTCACCCCAAAACTAATATCCGCGAGAGACATTATTTTAACCATACTGACAAGTACGCCAATGAGAAAAATCTCCGACATAATCCAAGGTTCAAGCGCTAGGGTAAATTTTAATAATCGTCGAGCAATACCTTGAGGTAACGCTCTAAGCGCGCCTAAATGTAATGGTATTAGTATAATAAGTAAGCTCATAGGCAGGGCTATAATACTTAAATCTATAAATAGCCCTAACAAGTTACTATCATAATTAAATAAAATACGTGCGGCATCGGGCAAGGTTATAGTTTGCGTTATCCCACTGCTGCTAAACGAAATAAAAGGATAAAACATGCTGCTGAGTAGCATTAGCAAAGCACTAAAGCTCAGGGCTACAACTCGGCTGTCGTGATCTGTATCTGAGTCAGAAACCTTATGCCCGCAATGGGGGCACGTTGCGACATTTTTTGCCTCAACCAGGGGTATCTCAATAATATAGTCGCAACAAGGACACGCTATTTGCAAAGTGTTCGCTTAGAATTAAACAAAGAGTTAAATTTTGCTATAATTATCGCCTAAATACAAATGTTATGACTGTTGTTGAGCGTAATTAATTATTAGTTAAGAGCGCATTGCAGTGGCACTCGCTACATTATATATACTAACACCACTGCTTATACATCAATCAAATAATGCCACTGTTTGGCGAGTAAGGGCAATCAGCTCACCCGATTGCGACCAAATGCAGCCGTCTTCTAAGCCGTAACCACCTTTTGCATGATGGGTAATTGCTTCAAAGCCCAACCATTGACCAGGAATTAAGTTAGGCGCTTGCACAAATTCTAAATACCACGACATGCTACTGGCAGGCGCTGGTTGTTTAAACATTTGTAATAAGGTAGGAGGCCATGCATCGGTTAGTGCTATAACATGTGCTTCTGTAATGGCCGTTGGGGTTTCTTTAAAGCGCATCCACCCGCCTAAATGGGAGGTTTCTGCACTGCTAAAAGGCATAGCACCTTGTTGCGGGCATAATTCAACATGTTGAAAAAACTCCGGCATTTGCCCTTGTATAAATGGCAATGTATGGCGCTCATTAACTTCGTGTAAACCTAACGACTTTGCAACGGGTACATTAATAGCTGAGTTGCGATTACTAGCAAAGCAGGCTTGTACAATAACACACACTTGCTCGTTTTGAATTGCTTTGGCCAGTACTTGAGTACTACTTTTGCCTTCACGCAGTATTTTTACCGATAAAGAAAATGGCGTATCGGCAAGCAGTGGGCCAACAAAGTTAGTACTTAAAGACAATAACCGGCGCTCACTATTTACTTGAGATCTCATTGCTTGATATAAAAGTGCTGCAGATAACCCACCAAAAGCGGTGCGTCCTTGGCACCAATTAGCTTCAAACTGCATAGTGTTTGCCACATTATTAGTGTCGTCTTGATTGTTAATATTAGCGGCTTGTTGCAGCAAATGATCGAAATTCATTAGTTAGCGTGTCCTTAAAAGTACGAATTACTAAATATATAACACAGCCAAACTTGTCAGACCAGCAATTAAAGTTCAATACAAACGGCGTAAAAACCAGCGTTGCTAGCAAATATTGCACTTTATTTAGCTTATTTTGTAAAAAAATCAAAAAAAATGATATTTTTTTCATTTTTACAGTTGAATTAAGTTTGCAGCATCCCTATTAACTAGTCATCGAACGTATTAACGAATATTGAAGTTGGAGAAATTTCATGGGTAGAATTATTGGAATAGACTTAGGTACTACAAACTCTTGTGTTGCAGTACTTGATGGTGGCAAAGCACGTGTTATTGAAAACGCGGAAGGCGATCGCACAACCCCGTCTGTTATTGCTTATACGCAAGACGGTGAAACTTTAGTTGGTCAGCCAGCTAAACGTCAAGCGGTTACTAACCCAACAAACACAGTATTTGCTATTAAGCGTTTAATTGGTCGTCGTTTTGAAGACGAAGAAGTACAACGCGATATCGGCATCATGCCATTTAAAATTGTTAAAGCCGATAACGGTGATGCATGGGTTGAAGCGGGCGGCGAAAAACGCGCTGCACCACAAATCTCTGCTGAAATCCTGAAAAAAATGAAGAAAACGGCTGAAGACTTCTTAGGTGAAGCAGTAACTGAAGCTGTTATCACAGTACCGGCATACTTTAACGATTCACAGCGTCAAGCTACAAAAGATGCGGGTCGTATTGCAGGCCTTGAAGTTAAACGTATCATCAACGAGCCAACTGCTGCAGCACTTGCTTACGGTATGGACAAAAACCGTGGTGAAAACATTGTTGCAGTATACGACTTAGGTGGCGGTACTTTCGATTTATCAATTATTGAAATTGATGAAGTTGAAGGCGAGCACACGTTTGAAGTACTTGCTACAAATGGTGACACGCACTTAGGTGGTGAAGATTTCGATAACCGCGTAATCAACTACCTAGTAGCTGAATTTAAGAAAGACCAAGGTCTAGACTTAAAAACTGACCCACTTGCAATGCAACGTGTTAAAGAAGCAGCTGAAAAAGCGAAGATTGAACTATCTTCTGCACAGTCTACAGAAGTAAACCTTCCGTATGTAACTGCAGATGCAACAGGTCCTAAGCACATGAACGTGAAACTAACACGTGCTAAGCTTGAGTCACTTGTTGAAGACTTAGTAACTAAGTCAATTGAACCATTAAAACGTGCACTTGCTGATGCTGATTTATCAGTAAGCGACATCAACGACATTATTCTTGTTGGTGGCCAAACACGTATGCCTTTAGTACAAAAAACAGTTGCTGAGTTCTTTGGTAAAGAGCCACGTAAAGATGTTAACCCTGATGAAGCTGTTGCAGTAGGCGCGGCAATTCAAGGTGGTGTACTAGCCGGTGACGTTAAAGATGTACTATTACTAGACGTTTCTCCATTATCTCTAGGTATTGAGACAATGGGCTCGGTAATGACAGCACTAATTGAGAAAAACACCACGATTCCTACTAAGAAATCGCAAACTTTCTCAACAGCTGAAGATAACCAAGCTGCAGTAACAATTCATGTACTGCAAGGTGAGCGTAAGCGTTCAAGCGACAATAAATCTCTAGGTCAATTTAACCTAGAAGGTATTCGTCCAGCACAACGTGGTACACCACAAATCGAAGTAACATTCGATGTGGATGCCGATGGTATCTTACATGTGTCTGCTAAAGATAAAGATACAGGTAAAGAGCAAAAAATTACGATTCAAGCATCTTCAGGCTTAAGCGATGAAGAAGTTGAACAAATGATTCGTGATGCTGAAGCGCATGCCGAAGATGACAAAAAATTCGAAGAGCTAGTAGCGACTCGTAACCAAGCAGATGCAATGGTTCACGGCACACGCAAGCAAATTGAAGAAGCTGGCGATGCACTTCCAAGTGAAGACAAAGAAGCGATTGAAGCGGCTGTAGTTGACCTTGAAACTGCTATTAAGAGTGACAAGAAAGACGAAATTGAAGCTAAAACTCAAGCGCTTGCTGAAAAATCTCAAAAGCTTATGGAAATTGCACAAGCTAAAGCTCAACAAGGTTCAGCTGACGCAGGCGAGCAACAACAATCTGCTAAGCAAGATGACGACGTAGTTGATGCAGAGTTTGAAGAAGTTAAAGACGACAAGTAATTGTTGCTTACGCTTCTAGCTAACACAAAGCACTGTAACTTAGTTAAGTGTTTACGTTAGAATGAACGATTGAGGCGCGCAGGCAATAGCTTGACGCGCCTTTTGCATGAGAATTAGGTGGTAAATCGATACGATTTATCGGTTTATCAAGCAGCCTAGCTGCAAATAGAAAAGAGTAGTGTGGTAGATATGTCAAAACGCGATTATTACGAAGTCCTCGGCGTAAGCAAAGATGCGAGTGAGCGAGACATTAAAAAAGCGTATAAACGCTTAGCGATGAAATATCATCCAGATCGTACTTCAGGCGACAAAGAGCTTGAAACAAAGTTTAAAGAAGTAAAAGAAGCTTACGAGATATTAACTGACGCGCAAAAACGTCAAACTTACGACCAATACGGCCATGCAGCTTTTGAGCAAGGTGGTGGCGGTGGTGGTCATGGTGGTTTTGGCGGCGGTCATGGCGACTTTGGCGATGTTTTTGGTGATGTTTTTGGTGATATTTTTGGTGGCGGCGGTGGCCGACGTCAATCTCGTCAGCAACGTGGATCTGATTTGCGTTATAACATGGACTTAAGCTTAGAAGAAGCGGTTCGTGGTAAAGAAGTCGAAATTAAAATACCAACTTGGGTAGGCTGTGATCCATGTGATGGCAGCGGTGCTAAGGCCGGCTCTAAGCCTAAAACATGTACTACGTGTCATGGTGCTGGGCAAGTACAAATGCGCCAAGGTTTTTTTGCTGTTCAGCAAACGTGTCCTACGTGTCAGGGCCAAGGTCAGATTATATCTAACCCTTGTGACAGTTGTCATGGACAAGGCCGCGTAGAAAAAACGAAAACCTTATCGGTTAAAATTCCTGCGGGTGTTGATACCGGCGATCGTATTCGTTTAACGGGCGAAGGCGAGGCGGGACTGCATGGTGCGCCTTCTGGCGACTTGTACGTGCAAGTATCTGTTCGTGAACATCGTATTTTTGTACGTGACGCAAATAACTTACATTGTGAAGTTCCTATTAGCTTTACTACAGCGGGTCTTGGTGGCGAAATTGAAGTGCCAACACTTGATGGACGCGCTAAGCTGAAAATTCCTTCTGAAACACAAACGGGCAAAATGTTCCGTATGCGTGGCAAAGGCGTTAAATCTGTTCGCAGTGGTGCAATAGGCGACTTAATTTGTAAAGTGGTTATTGAAACACCAATAAACCTGAACGAGCGTCAGCGTGAATTATTAGAAGAATTAGAAGAAAGCATGGGCAAAGATAGCTCAAAAAACCGTCCTAAAGAGCAAGGCTTTTTTGACGGTGTTAAAAAGTTTTTTGATGATTTAACTAAATAATTAAATGTGTTTTATAATATTAAACGGCGCTTTTATAGCGTCGTTTTTTTTGCTCAAAATAATAGCGTAGCAACATATGACACCAGCAATAGAGTTACTGAAAAAACAAAAAATTGGCTTTGAATTATTAAGCTATGAGCACGATCCAAACACCACTAACTTTGGCCTTGAAGCAGCCCAAAAGCTCAACCTTAATAGAGAACAGGTGTTTAAAACCATAGTGCTTGAAAACCAAGATGGACAGCTCATAGTCGCCATTACACCTGTTTCTCAGCAAGTTAATTTAAAGCAGCTTGCCTCATTGTGTGGTGCTAAAAAGGTAGCCATGGCTGCGGCAAAAAAAGTTCAAGCAAGCACAGGTTATGTATTAGGAGGCGTGAGCCCACTGGGACAAAAAAAACGTCTTGCCACTTTTTTGCATAGTAGCGCTGCACAATTTGCATGTATTTATGTAAGTGCGGGTAAACGTGGCTTAGACATTGCGATTAACCCACATGAGTTAGCCAAATTAACAGCAGCGGTGCTGGGGGAATTTTAATAGGCATTGATTTTATAACGCCTAGTTAATTAAATTACTGCAAAAATGGAGGACAAATGGCAAAGCCAAATAAAAAAGGGCCAACCAAAACGGTCGATATATTTTGCTCAAGCTGCAGGGCACCTTTATTTAAGTATCGTAAAGGGGGAAAAGGTGCGTTAGTTAAATGTTTTATTGAGCGCATTAGCCAAGACTATACTAAGCAGCCTTGTATTTGCCCAAGATGCGAACGTCCATTTGCGCGGCCCGCGATTATTAAAGGCACTGCTGCATATAAAATGATTGGTGGAAAAGTCACTTTTAAATAATAACATTGGTCACACACCTTTAAATTAGCACCCAGCTGTTAATGAGGTGGGTGCTAAAATAACAAACGGCTATTAATTATGTTTAGAAGTGGTAACTAAAGCCTGCATAGTAGCCTCGACCTAACAATGAGTAGTTGAGACGGCCCCAGTTTGTAAATGGGTTATCTAACCAGGTTTCGTTGGTAACATTATTAACCCCAAAATACACATTAGCCTCATCGGTAACGTTATAACCAAGCCATACGTTATGTACAATTGAGTCTTCTATTTCTTGGTTTTCATAACGGTCGGGATTTAGATCATTGTAGCGCGGCCCGCCTTGAGTGAACTTAGTAGTCCAACGCACTGTTAAGTCATATAACGAATAGGTGGCCCTAATATCGGCTTTCCATTTCGGTGAACCTAATGCACCAACTGAATCTGATTTAAGTGGTTTTCCCTCAACAAAGTCATACTCGGTATATGATTTTTCTAATTGGTGGGTAAGTCCCATTGCCATAGATAGCGTACCAGCTAGATCAAATGATTTTGCCATATCAATAGCGTAGTCGGCTTCTATATCAACACCACGACGTCGAGAGTTATCGGCATTTAAGAAAGTGTCTCGAACCGATAACACGTCACCATTACTATCACGCTCAATTTGGTTACAATATTCATTATTAACCGACGCTAGGTCGACACAGTTACTTAATACACTGCTAGCACCAAAGCTTACAATAAGATCAGATAAATCAATATCATAATAATCAATAGAGAGCCTTAAATTATCAATGAAGCGCGGTTGAAAAACAAACCCCGCCGTCATTGTAGTTGCCGTTTCTTCACTTAAATCTGTATTGCCAGAACTGATCACTTTACCGCGCTTACCTTTTAAGTTGGAGTCCCAATCAGCAGTTATACCTAAGGTTTGGCAATTAACTTTTCTGCGTCCATCTGCGGGTCCACCATCGATTTGGTCTGCATCACAGGGATCTGTTAAGTCGCTATAACCAATAGAAACACCTGCAAACATTTCACCGAGTTGCGGTGCTCTAACAGCACGAGAGTATGTGGTTCTAAAGCGAAGATCGTCATTTATAGCCCAATTCACGCCGAGCTTGGAACTTGAGAAGCTTGCCGACTCAGTTGAGTATTTCGCGTAGCGTAGTGCACCTTCAAGTTCGACACTTTTTGCAAATGGTGCGTCGCTGATCAAAGGGATTAAAAATTCACCATAGACTTCTTTTATATTGCGACTAACATCATCAATACCGGTCATTTGTGAAGATAATTTACCCGAAGACCATAGTTTTGATGGACGATAATCTAAGCTTTCATAACGTATTTCAACACCGGCACTGAGCTGCACATTACCGGCAGGTAATTCAAATGCTTCACCTGAAAGGTTCGCTGCAAAACCATGGCCCTTAACATCAGTATGTGTTTCGTGGCTTGCCATAATGTAATCAAGTACTGCAGGCGAGGCCGCTTCAAAGGGACTAAAAGTTGGACAGTTACCTTGCTGTTGGCATGGTCCGATCAGCGTAAAGTTACTGCTGTTAAAGCGATCGTTACGTAACGCATTATTACTTTGTAGCTTGGCTTTAGTAAAACCGGTTGTTACATACATATCCCATAACCAGTTTTCATTTAGTTCGCCTTCCAAAGTTAAACTGGTTGAAAAATATTCACGCTCATTTTGATGACCACGCCCGCCCGCTTCGTCAAACGTGTATGGTAACAGTAGCCAATTATCTCCGTAAGCATCAAGGGTATCTTTAACTGAGTCCGGCACGGTGATACCATCGGCAGTTAACGTCTCTACTGTGGTCCAAGTATCCCAGACAAAAGGGGGATCAATTTCATCTTGTGACTTTGTTTTTGAGTACATCACATCAACGGACATTGTAACCTCATCAAACATATAGCCTATGCGCGTATAGGCATTGATGCGATCATAAGGGTTTCTTGCCATGCCCCACTCAAGAGGATCAAAACCACTGCCATCGGTTGCCAGCCAACCATCTTGAACATTACTGCTTGGCGTTCTTAAGCTAGCAATACCATTATCTAATTGAAACCAATCTGCGCCACCATTTGCTGTATTCCAAACACCAAATACATTTTTATCAGCACCAAAAGAAGGAAAGGTTAGATCGCTGGCAATGATTTGATCGGCAATACCGTCATTAGGTCCGGTGTTGTTTGGGTTGGGGATATAGCGTTTGGTATTTGCTGAGCCGGGGCGATCTTTATAATACAATGCGGCTTGATCAAAATAATCGACAGACATTGAAAAGTTACCGCGCTCGTCGTTAAAATTTAAACCGTGCGTGATAGTGATTGAGCGGCTACTTGCTCCACCGTCTTCTGTTCCTCCAAATTGACTGCGAATAGATGTACCTTCAAAATCTTTTTTCAAGATAAAGTTAACAACCCCTGCAACTGCATCTGAGCCATAAACAGCCGAACCACCACCGGTTAAGACTTCAACGCGCTCTACCAATTCAGATGGAATAATCCCAATATCAGTGAGCATTATATTACTATCGTTAGTAATGGATATAGGGCGCTTACCATTAACTAAGTTGAGTGTGCGCGTAGCGCCCAAGTCGCGAAGATCAGGGGCATTTATTCCTGAATTACCAAACGAGTAGTTACCATCGGTAGCATCAAACCCTTTACCAAATTGTGGCATGGTGGAGAGCACGTCATTCATATTAAGCGAGCCAGTCATTTTTATCGACTCTGCGCTAATTATGGTCGTTGGACTTGGTGCATCAAAGGTTGAGCGAGTTAAGCGCGAGCCTGTCACTTCTATTTTTTCTAATTCTTTATTAAGCTTCTTATTAGTCTCAGTGTCGGCTGCATAACTTGATGCTGCTGACAAAGCCGTTAAAACGGCAAGCGACACTATGGTTTTGCGCGCTATAGCCTGATTAGTATAACTACGAGTAGCCATTGTTTCTCCTAGATAGTATTTGGTTTTTTTTATCATTATGTAAATATTCACCACGCAAAAATTGAACGATATATACAATAGCTCGCAGTAAATATATAATATACAATATTCCATATCCAATATGTAAACAAGTGGTTAATTTTGTTATGTAATTTTTAGCCATTACTTTTTGGCTTATTATTGATAGTTAAATTGCTGATAAATAAGGGTAGTTAAATTTCGATTGTGGCTGTTAAATAAACAAAAAATTTACACGACTTTTGCAGTCGATACTGTTTTAAACGAGGGAAGTATGAATAAATTACTAATATTGTTGTTTAATTTATTAGTTGTAGGGTGTCAATCAATACCACCTAGCAGTACTAATACGTCAGCTGATTTTCAGCGAGCTAAGTTGTTTACTGCGGCGAGCTTGACCACAAAAGTGCATAATTTATCGCTTAAACCACAGTGGATAAATAATACTGGTGAGCAATTTTGGTTTGAGCGTTACTCTGTTACTGCCGGGCAAGAGTTTGTACTTGTTAATCAGCATCGCAAGCAGCCTTTATTCGACAAACATATGTTACAGCAGGCAATAGCGAATGATTTGAACATAGACTGGCATGTTAAGCCATTACAGCAACTTGCATTTGATGGCACAAAATTAACTTTTAGCTTGCAACAGCAGACTTACACCTGCCAATTAGGGGCAATAGCGTATCAATGCCGTTTAACTGTGAGTCCTACAGCGAATAAAACGAGTTATTTATCTCCTAATAAACAGCATTATGTAAAGCTAGAAAACTTTAATATTTATCTTTGCAGTAGCAACAGTAATCACTGTAAACAAATCACTAAGGATGGCTCACAAAGTGCACCTTATGCGGTTAAACATCCTTATCCAGAAGACTTACTACATGATCAGCATTTTGCAGCGCAAAAACAGATGCAAGTCTATTGGTCTAGCGATAGTAAGTATTTAATAACGTATAAGTTATTTAGAGAAGGGGTTAATAAACTGACGCTCACTGACAGCGCAGCAGATAACGACTTTAGTGTTAATACCGTGAGTTACTATTACCCACAAGCCGGTGATGAAATATTACCTATGGCACAATTATTTTTAGTGGATGTGGTTGCGCAGCAAGGGGAGTTATTAGACGCACCTAAACTAATGCAAACCTACTATGGGGGCGCTATCTGGGGAAAGTGGCATAACAATGCATTTTATTATCATGATCGTCGCCGTGGTAACCGTCAATATCACTTAATGCAAGTGCTCCCGAAAGAGAAAATAGTAAGAGCGTTAATAACAGAAGTAGATGAAGAGTTCATTGATCCTTGGGTACAAACGTTCGAAAATTTACAGCAAACAAATAGGCTTATATGGAGTTCACAACGCAGTGGTTATCAACATTTATATTTATATGATACATCTTCAGGCAAGTTAATAAATCCGATAACTCAAGGAGATTTTACGGTTAGGAGCATAAAAGGAATTGATGAGGATAAAGGGCTTGTGTATTTTGAGGCTTCAGGTAAAGAGGCTAATGTCGACCCTTACTTTCGCCACCTTTATCGAGTTAACTTAGATGGCTCTGATCTAACCCTGTTAACCCCCGAACCACAGGAGCATCACAGTTATCTATCCCCAGATTTTAAGTATTTGGTAGATAATTATTCAGATCCACAAACGCCCACTCAGTCTTGGTTACGCGATGCTTATAGTGGCGAAAAAATAATATTATTGGATCAAGCCGATACGTCTCAATTAGTAGCGCTAGGTTGGCAGGCTCCAGAGCCATTTTCACTATTAGCGCCAGATAATAAAACACAGCTCTACGGTTTAATGTATAAACCAAGCAACTTTGATAAAAACAAGCGTTATCCAATTATTGATGATACATACACTGGACCTCACAACTTTTTTACGCCTAAGTCATTCGACACCTTTAGTAATCAACGGCCTGCTTTAGCTGAGCTGGGATTCATTGTGATAAAAATGGATGGCAGAGGTACAAATAAACGAGGTAAAGCATTTCATCGTTACAGTTATAAAAACTTGGCTGCGGGGACCGATGACCATGTATGGGCAATAAAACAGCTGGCTAAAAAGCACGCGTACTTTGATATAACACGGGTTGGTATTTTTGGGTTCAGTGCCGGTGGATACGATACTATGCAAGCCATGCTGCGTCATAATGAGTTTTTTAAAGCAGGAGTGAGTGCATCAGGAAATCATGATTTTCGCGTGGATAAAGCGGGTTGGAATGAAATTTGGATGGGCTGGCCGGTCACTGAGCACTGGCAACAACAATCAAATTATACCGACGTGTCGCGCCTTAAAGGCAAGCTACTGCTCGCTCATGGAGAATTAGATAGTAATGTGCACCCTTCGGCGACGCTTCGTTTGGCTGATAAGTTGATCAATGCTAATAAAGATTTTGAATTACTCATTATGCCAAAAATGGGTCATGTACTTGATAAAAGTCCATATTTTGTTGAAAAACGCTGGAAATTCTTTATTGAACATTTACAGTCCTCATATTAAATAACTAAGCGAGCTTGAGAAGTAACAGGGTAGCTATAACTAGGCTAGCCTGTTTAATTATTAGTATTGCAAGAGTGGCGGACATAAGGCCTTGTTTGCTGTAGGTAGGCTGATAAACTTAACCGGTTTTGCTGTTTCAATGATTGAAAAATACCCTCCCCACGGATCGGGCCAGTCAATTGGGTTTTTAAAATGGAAAAGGATAGACGTGTGATTGCACTTTTATTTGATATTGTAGGTATGACGGGTACTGCTTTAGTAGTGGGTTCATTTTTTTTGTTACAACTAAATAAAGTATCACCAGCGAGTTTACTTTATAACATGATGAACTTAACCGGCGCTATATTGTTGCTTATTAGTCTTTGTTATAACTTTAATTTGGCCAGTTTTGTAATTGAAATATTTTGGATTGCAGCCTCTTTAATTGGTTTATATAAATACGTTAAAAATAAACCAAAGCTAGCCAAAGCTTAATTGTACTTTTAAACCGTGAAATTGCCTTATTTCACGGTTTTTATGTTTTTAATACAATTGTTAACAAAAAGTTTATATCTCTCTTTGCATTATGCAGATAAACTACACCCCATTATTAATAGCTAACATTACCCGTTTTATAGGCGTTTATGTTCTTCATTCCTAAAAAAATTATTTTCGCATTTTTATTGCTACTCTTGTTGTTAACAGTCACTTTTTGGTTTGGTCGAATACATGACTTAGAGCAAGCAAAAAAACAAGCCGACCAACAAGTAAGCCAATTAAATAACTACATTGATAATGAGCTTGCTCGATTTGCTGCGATCCCGCAATTACTCACCAATAACAACTTACTCATTCGCTTTACTAATAATGAAGAAGAGCATTATAGCGCTATTAACAACTACTTAGCCGATATACAAAAAGCCAGTGGCGCATCTGATATTTATATACTTAATACCCAAGGTGAGGTTGTTGCTAGCAGCAATTGGCAGGCCGATTATACTTTTTTGGGTAGTAACTTTTCTTTTCGACCGTATTTTAAACAAGCATTTGCGGGTGAAAAAGTAGCTTATTTTGCCCTTGGCCAGCGTTCAAAAGAGCGTGGATTATATTTTTCGCAGGCTATTTATCATGAAGGTAAAGCAATTGGGGTTGTGGCGCTAAAAGTAAATGTTGCTAAGTTTGAAGACGACAGATCGCTACTTAATACGGCAGCAGGCAGCCATTTTTATTTACAATTAGCAGATAATGTCATTGCTATGTCGGATGAGCCTAGTTGGCGTTTAAACAGTTTTCAAGAGTTAGATATTGCAGCCAGGCGGGAAATAAATCAACGTCGTGCTTATTTAGATTACCAGCCGGGTCTTATTCCTTTACAACAATTTAATAGCCAAAATATTACACAATTTAAAATTGCTAAGCGCTTATATGTAGTAGCTTCTAAGCCATTAAAACACTTTAATGCCCAAATGAGCGTATTAGTAGATGTTTCTAACATAGCAGCGATGCAGTTTCCTCGGTTATTATGGTTGATGATTTTTTATTGTATATTTATTTTTGTTGTTTATAGCTTACTTGCACGCTTTGCCGGTTATAAAAAACTACTTTATTCTAGGCACAGTTTAGAGCAAAAAGTGATTGAGCGTACCCAAGCACTTGAAAAAGCTCAAACCGCTTTAGTACAGTCTGCAAAACTTGCCACCATAGGGCAATTAAGCGCTGGCATAAACCACGAAATTAACCAGCCTTTGTGTGCTATGAATGCTTATTTAGCCAGTGCAAAAATACTGCTCAATAAAGGTAAGTTAACAGCATTAAACGAAAACTTAGCCATTATAGAGGGCTTAGTGGAGCGGGTGCATAAAATTGTTGCGCAATTAAAGCACTTTAGTAAACCTTCAAAAATGCAACTAAGGCCGCACCCTTTGTCGGCATTATTAAATAACGCCTTAATGATCACCCATTCACAACTAAAACAAGATGATATTAGCGTTATTTCCCCGCAGTTTGAGCAAAATATTACCGTTTTGGTCGACTCACTTAAGTTTGAACAAGTATTAGTTAACGTTATTACTAATGCTTCGCAAGCAATGAGTAACTGCGCAACGCGGCAATTAAGTTTTGAAGTTGAATGCTTTGATGGACGCGTAAAACTATCGATATTAGATACAGGATCTGGCATAGAACACCATACTTTAGGTTCTATTTTTGAACCATTTTATAGTACTAAGTCGAGTACCGGTTTAGGCCTTGGCTTATCAATATCTAAGCAAATTATCGACTCGTTTGATGGTCGTTTAAGTGCGCATAATCGCCCAGAAGGGGGAGCGCAGTTTATTATTTGTCTTTGGAGTACTGCGGAGTCACAACATGATTGAGCCACTGCTTTGTAAACAGGTCATGGTTATTGATGACGAGGCGATGATCCGCGATTCGTTAAATCAATTACTTACTTTGGAAGGCTATCAAGTTCAATGTTTCAGTGATGGGGCAACCGCGCTTAGTCGCTTAAGCCGAGGCTATAGCGGCGTGGTACTTAGCGACATTAATATGCCAGCAATGGATGGGCTTACGTTACTTGAGCAAATAAAAGCGTTTGATAGTGAGTTACCGGTTATATTTTTAACCGGGTATGCCGATGTGTCGGTGGCGGTAAAAGCGATGCAGTTAGGCGCTTATGATTTATTTGAAAAACCACTTAACGAGCATTTAATAGATTGTATTGCTAGAGCGTGCGATAAACGCAGCCTAGTAATGGAAAACCGGGCTCTTAAACTCGCGGTAGAAAAAACCTCAGCGCCGGGCGTGCGTATTTTAGGTGATACGCCAAAAATGCAGCACATGATGAAGCTGCTTAATACCGTGATAGATACCCCCGCAGATATATTAATTGAAGGTGAAACCGGGACTGGCAAAGAGCTGGTTGCACGTTACTTACACGACCACAGTAACCGTTCAAGTTGTCAATTTGTGGCGATTAACTGTGGCGCTGTGCCAGAGCAACTCATAGAAAGTGAACTGTTTGGCGCTGTAAGCGGTGCATATACAGGGGCCACAAAAAATAGAAAGGGTAAATTTGAATTTGCCCAAGGTGGCACTGTTTTTTTAGATGAAATAGAAAGCACCCCGTTATCGTTACAAGTAAAGTTACTGCGTGTACTAGAGGAGCGAAAGGTAACGCCAGTTGGCGCTAATCATACCGTTAACTTAGATATTCGCATTGTTGCTGCTACAAAAGTTGATTTACTGGCATTGGTGAATGAAGGTGGGTTTAGAGCCGATTTATATTATCGCCTTAGTTTGGTTAAAGTAAGCATTCCCGCGCTGCGCGATCGAAAAGAAGATATTCCTTTATTATTTAAGCACTTTAGCTCAATTGCGGCAACGCGGTTTTATAAACCACTTGGGGCGTTAAATGTAGAGTTAGAGCAACGCTTATTAGCCTATGACTGGCCGGGTAATGTGCGCGAGCTAAGAAACCAAGCAGAACGGGCGGTATTGTTAGGGCCTGAATTAGCATTTGCGCAAAGTGATTCAGCTGATCAGCAAGTGTTATCACAAGATTTAAGTTTGGCCGAAAAGGTCAGTTATTATGAGCAATCTTTAATAGAAGAAGCATTAGAGCGTAACCATGGCAGTATAAAAAACACCATGGGCACGCTACAAATTGCGCGTAAAACCTTGTACGATAAAATGAGTAAATACGGTTTAAATCGCGATATGTTTACTGATTAGGACGTACGGTTGTCGTGTGCGGTAAAGGTGATGTTTTTAAATAAAAGTGTGCGGATATCCGCACACTTTTTTGCTTTAAAAACAGTGTTAATCATTTAACTTACTGAAATTTATGTTTATTTAGTAGTTGGCCATCATTTTGCTTTAATGGGTGTACAACAATAAGTAGATTCTAATTTTTAGGACACATAATGATAAACAACACACACACTAAACGCTCTGCGCTTACTTTATTGTGTAGCATAGCAGCCTTACCTAATATGGTATTAGCTGCTGAGTATTCTGTGTATGGTAAAGCGGAAGTACAAATAGCTAAAACCGACACAGGTGTTATGCGCTACGCCGATGAAGGCACACAAATAGACGCGCCCTTTTCACGCATAGGGATCAAAGGACAACACACACTTAACGAGTACGTTAGCGCGGTATTTAAATACGAAGTGCAAGTAAAGGGCTTTGAACATGACGACACTAACGAGCCGTTTGCAGCGCGTAATACTTATTTAGGTTTAAAAGGTGCATTTGGTGAAATAGTTGTTGGTAGAAACGATACCCGCTTTAAATACTCAGAAGGTAAGCTGGATAATTTTAACGAAACACAAGCCGATATAGCACAAGTTATTGCCGGGCAAGACCGCCTTGGCGATACCATCACTTACACTTCAAACTATTGGCATAATGCTCAGTTTTCACTTACCTATGCTCCCAAAGACGATAATAAAGATAACCAAGCGGGTTTTGCCGCTACACTTATTTACGGTGATCGTAATTTAAACAATACACCATATTATATTTCTTTAAGCCATGTTGACTCACTTAATAATATTAAAGCGAGTCGGGTTGCAGGTGTTTATAAGTTTGAGCAGTTACAGCTAGGTGCTTTGTACCAACACTCAGAGTCAATAGATGGCACTAAATCAGGTAATGGCTATGTGCTAAGTGCAAGTTATACCTTAGATAAATGGGTGCCTAAATTACAGTTTGCAAAAGATGACTCAGCACTGCGTCAAGGATCAGAAGCCACTCAGTGGAGTACAGGTTTAGACTATGTATTTGATAAACAAACCACGGCTTATCTTTTATATACAGACTTAGACTTAGAAGAAAACGCCGATAGCAGCTTAGCACTTGGTCTTAGGTACAAATTTTAAGGTTTAGATAAATGACACAACAAATTTTGCAAAATAACGCGCCTAAAAGCCAATTTAAGCACTGGTTTTTATTGCTACTTGGGCCAAGCATAATGCTATTAACCTGTTTACTCGATCCTCCTACGGGTATGTCTAGTGCAGCGTTTAAAACTGCTGGGTTAGCATTTTGGATGGCATCGTGGTGGGTAAGCGAAGTGGTGCCTATTCCGGCAACAGCTTTATTGCCACTTGTTATATCGCCACTGGTTGGTATAGCGGGTATGAAAAGTGTAGCTGCGCCTTATGCTCATCCATTAATATTTTTATTTTTAGGTGGTTTTTTAATTTCTATCGCAATGGAGCGCTGGGGATTACATAAACGCATAGCACTGAGCACTATGCTGTATGCAGGCACTAAGCCTAGCTTACAAATTTTAGCTATGATGCTGGTTACGGCCTTTTTATCTATGTGGATGTCAAACACAGCTACCGCAGTGATGATGTTACCAATAGCCTTGTCTATTACACATTTAGTAAAGCAGTCAGATCCTGGCAATGAAGGGTTTGGTAAAGCTTTACTACTTTCTATTGCTTATGGTGCCAGTATTGGTGGTATTGCCACATTAATCGGCACTCCGCCTAATGCATTAATGGCGGCTTATTTGTCCGATAGCTACCAAATAGAAATTGGCTTTGCACAGTGGATGCTAGTGGGTGTGCCACTGTCGGTAAGTATGTTGTTTATTAGTTGGATTTGGCTTACAAAGTTTGCATATAAAGTAGACTCAGGTATCAAAAACAATCAAAAAATAGACACTAAAACAGTTTTTACTGAGCAATTAAAAGCACTTGGTGAAATGCAACGCGCCGAAAAAGGCGTGCTATTTGTATTTGTGCTTGCTGCTGCGTGTTGGATATTTAGACCTTTACTAGGCGAGTTTAGTGGTTTGAGTATTTCAGACACCACTATTGCGATTGCAGCGGCGCTATTATTATTTGTATTGCCTGCAAATAAAGGCACTAACGAGCGTATTTTAGATTGGGAAAGTGCTGCTAGAGTACCCTGGGGCGTATTATTATTGTTTGGTGGTGGCTTAACACTTGCCTCGCAAATAAAGTCATCGGGCTTGGCGCAATATATTGCACAAATGATCCAAGGTGCGAGTGCTATTCCTCTCGTTATGAGTATTTTAGTGGTCGTTGCATTAATTACATTTTTAACCGAGATCACCAGTAACACCGCCACCGCGGCTGGCTTTTTACCCTTACTTGGCCCCGTTGCAGAATCGATTGCAGGCTCCCCACTTGTGTGGGTTATTCCGGCGGCGATTGCCTGTAGTTGTGCGTTTATGATGCCAGTAGCCACCCCACCAAACGCAATTGTGTTTGGCTCAGGGCAAATACAAATGCGCGACATGATACGTGCAGGCTTTGTGCTTAATATTGTGGCAATTGTTTTAATTACCTTAGTAACAATGACAATTGCAGCGCAAGTATTTGGCTTTTAAATTGCGCAGCTATTGGCTGCTAAACAACCGCCAATAGCTGCAATAGTTACCACTTAGTTCCAACCAAAACCAGAGTAGTTTTGTATATAGTTCAATACTATGCAAAGTTACTCTTTATTGCTCGTATTACAGAACAAGGTTATAGTCTCAAATAACTTTAAAATTTGAGTAATCTATTTTGACTATCGACGCACCGCAAACACCTTCGTTAACTGCACAATTTGATGAGTTACAACAGTACTTTATAAAAACTCCTTACTTGTCGATTAATAAACGCATCACAGTGTTAAAGCAATTGCGTAGTCGCGTTGTAGAGTTTGAGCAAGAGCTGATAGACGCAGTATCAAAAGACTTTGGTTACCGCACCGCATTTGATACCTTGCTAGGCGATATATTACCCACCATGCAAGCCTTAGCACATACCATAAAAAAGCTACCAAAGTGGTCTAAGCCAAGCAAGCGCTCAGTAGGTTTAAGCTTATGGCCTTCAAAGGTGAGCGTAACATACCAACCTAAAGGCGTGGTTGGCATTATAGCGCCTTGGAATTACCCAATACAGCTTGCTATTGTGCCAGTTATTACCGCATTGGCAGCGGGTAATCGTACAATGTTAAAGCTCAGTGAGTTTACCCCCCACACCAATCAAGTGCTTGAAAAGCTATTTAGTGGTGAACTAGAGCAACATTGTAAAATAATACAAGGGGGGAGCGACGTTGCAAGTGAGTTTTCATCGCTGCCATTTGCACACCTGTTTTTTACGGGCTCAATTGCGGTAGGTAAGTTAGTAATGGGCGCAGCAAGTGCTAATTTAACGCCAGTAACTTTAGAGCTTGGCGGTAAATCGCCTGTTATTATCACTGAAAAAGCAGATATTAAAAAAGCGGCGCAAGCAATACTCTTTGGTAAAATGGCCAATGCTGGGCAAATTTGTGTTGCCCCCGATTATGTATTTGTACCCAAAGAGCTTGAGCATCAGTTGGTGCAACACTTGTGTGAACTATATAAAAAACACTACAAACAAGGGGTAGAAGGTAAAAATTTAACCTCTATTGTAAGCGACGCTCACTATGCACGCTTATCAGGTTATTTAGAACAAGCACAGCAGCTAGGCGCAACCATAATTAAACCTCTTGAAGATAACCAGCAAGACCCAGATAAACATCGAATGGGACTACATATTGTTACCCAAGTAACCGATGAAATGCAATTAATGAAAGATGAACTATTTGGCCCAATATTACCTGTAATGAGTTACACCAACTTAGAGCACGCAATTAGTTATATAAAGCAGCATCATCACCCATTAGCCTTGTATATTTTAGGGCAAAATAAGCAAATTCAAGAATATATTATAAAGCAAACACTAAGTGGTACTGTTGCGGTTAACGACACCTTAGTGCAAGTAACTGCCGATGATGCGCCGTTTGGTGGAGTGGGGCATTCTGGAATGGGGCATTATCATGCCAATGAAGGTTTTTTAACCTTTAGCCATGCTAAAAACACGTTGGTTTCAGGATCATTTAATCCACGTATTGGCATGCTACTTAAACAAAGCAAGGTATTAATTAAGTTATTAAAGTGGCTTTATATTAAAAAGTAGTGAATATAACAAAAAGGCTAAATTTATCTTACTGTATTAGTAGTCAGATAAGTTTAGCCTTGTAATGTAAACGCTATTTTAAAGCAATTAATTAAAACAGTTCATTAAAGCAATTTATTAAAATAATCGCCCTTCACCAGCGTAAGTGCCAGCTAAAATTCTAGCATAAATAGCGTCGGCTTTTTCTTTTGCTTCTTCAACTTCTTTGGGCAGCATTTTTTGCTCATCGAGCTTGCGACTATGGCTTGCTTGCATATTGCCGTTATACTCGGCAATGGTGTTCCAAATATATGACTTTTCTAAATTCTTAGGCATGCCTAAGCCTTCAAAGTACATTAAAGCTAAATTAAACTGCGCTAAAGTATAGTTATTGGCTGCGGCTTTTTCATACCATGTTTTTGCAAGTTCATAATCTACGCTTACGCCATCACCATTGGCATACATAACGCCTAGGTTAAATTGTGCTGCGGGTAGGTTTTTGTTTGCCGCTTGTTCAAATAACTTTATTGCCATTTGTTTGTCGAGTTTAACCCCGTTGCCTGCATCGTATAAAACAGCGAGAGCAAACATAGAATCAGGGTGGTTTTTTACTACCCCTTGTTGGTAAAGTTGAGCAGCTTTACGGTAGTCACGCGTTACACCATATCCACCTTCATATAATTTACCCAGCTCATAAATACCAGGGGCAAAGCCTTTATCTGCTAGGTAATTAAACTCTTTTAGTGCTTGTGCAAACTCGCCTTCATTAGCGGCTTTGATCCCTTCCTCTAACCCAGCATGAGCGAAAGGGCTGCTAAGTAAAATGCCAGCTAGTAGTAAGGTTTTTAAATTAAACTGTGACATAAGAATGTCTCCAATAAGTGGTTGTTGCAATGTGTACTATTTAAACATTATTCTATTTAAAATTTTGCGCTAAATGAGGTAATGCAACGTTTAAAAATTAAGTGCAAAGTTTATTGCTTGTTATGTATTACGCTGGCCTTAGTATTAAGCACCGCATTAGTAAATACAAAGTACGTTTATTATAGCCTAAAGCCGAGCAGAGTTGCTTTAGCAGTGTAAGATACAGATATTACAAAAAATTTAAAGCAGTAAAAAAGCCCTTTAGGGCTTTTGGGTCATATCAACCGTCACTAATATGAAAAATGAAGATGTAGGCTAAACTTTGTTTATTACAATCCTAGCAACATAAGTATTACGTGCTTATAAAAATAACAGCATCCGTGCTGAAAGTTCATCCTTGGGCACTGAGGTCGGTATATCTAACTTATGCGAGTGATTATCAGTTAGATTTGAATTAAATTCAAATGCAAATAAAAACTATTATCAATTTTGTGTGTGCGTAGGAGAGTTATGTTAATTAAAATAAATACAAAAAAAATAATACATTTAATGATAGCCGTCAGCTTTGTACTTTTAGCTAGCTGCTCTACTTCTTTTGCTTATAACAATTTACCTTGGCTGTCATCGTTTTGGGTAGATGACTACATAGACCTAAACAGTAGCCAAGCAAAACAGCTTAAAATTATAATTAAACAAACCCGTAATTGGCATCGCCAGGTAGAGCTGCCTAAGTACAAGCAAGATCTTATTAAGTTACAAAAAACATTTAATAGTGAGTTTAATATCAGCGATTTAACACAGCAGGTTACTGTCGCTAAATTGCATTGGAGCAATTTATTAATACAGGTTAAAGCGCCTTTAATCGAATTGGCTAAAACACTTAGTACTAAGCAACAACAAGAGCTTGTAACTAACATACAAGCTAACTTAGCTGACGAGTTAAAACAGTATCAAGAGCAAACGGCGCAACAACTAAGCGAGGAGCGCCTACAAGAGCAGCTTAATTATTATAAAGATTGGTTAGGGAAATTAACTAAGCAGCAAACCCAGCTTATAACATTGGCTAACGAGCAGCATATTAATACCTTTGTGCTCTGGCAGCGCTATAAGCAAAATAGGTTAAACGCACTGCAACAGGCTTTTAATTATGAATTACGTAATGTTGAGCAGTTTGATCAGCAAATGAGCATTATTATTACCGAGCGTGAATATTTTATTAGTGAAGAATTAGCGGCCAAAAATCAAGCTAATTTAATGACTCATGTAAATTTGCTTGTTAGTTTAAATAGTACTTTATCGGATAAACAACGCCGCCACGTAAATAAGCACTTTGCTGAGTTGATAGAGACTGTGGATGATCTTATTGCTGATTAGGTCTTTTTTCACAGTACAGTAACGACTTTGTATATAATTATTTACTAATATGCCTAGTATGATGGGCATGCTATTTTGTTATATTTATGTTTCACGTTAAACTGGTTTTTTATTTTATCAAGTTTCATAAATGGATATAGCAGCACTTAATAGTACCAAGTCCTTAAGAAAAAATGTTCTCAAATGGGTCAGCTTATGCTTTGGTTTCTTGGCGTTGGTATTTGCAGGTTTTAATCTTGCTGTGAATAATTTAAGTGTGCTTGGTTATTTTGAAGCTGTTTTTGCGCTGTATTGTTTTTGCATTTATTTTCGTTTGGGTAAACACCCGGTGCAAGTTTGGCAGTCTGTTGTTATGTGTGCCTTTATTTCTTTTATTGTGGTTTTTGGGGCTTATATAGCCACGCTTAATAATGCGGTGTTTGTTTGGGCGTTGGTGCTGCCTACTATGTATTATTTATTGCTAGGAAAAAACTATGGATTTATTTTTTCTATGGTTTTGCTTAGCTTACAAAGTATTGTATTAATGAATAAATCCTCGTTAGCTCCTTTTACTTCTCTGAATTTATATTTAAATATATTATTTGCTTATATCATTATTTGGGCTATTTCACATACATTTGAAAGTAACCGCGCACAGTTTTCAAAAAGACTTAAAAAACTTGCCATGCTTGACCCTCTGACCGGAGCGGGTAATCGTTTGGCAATGAATCATTATTTTTCGGTTGAGTTACGTGAGCGTACCCAGCTTTACTTGTTTTTAGTTGATCTAGATTTTTTTAAGCAAATAAATGATAAATACGGCCACGATGTGGGCGATAAAGTACTGATAGAAGTAGCCACGCTATTAAAGGTCACTTTTGCTAAAGGCTATGTTTTTAGGATCGGGGGCGAGGAGTTTGCACTTATAAGCTCGTTTAATAGTGAGCATGCAGCGCTTGCTGTTGCCGAAAAAGTAAGAGCAGCACTGGAAAATAAATACATAAACGTTGATAACTATAAAATAAACCTAACAGCAAGTATTGGCGTTGCACGTTATAAACCCCAACAATCACTCAATGAATTGCTTAAAGCAGCCGATAAACAGCTTTATAAAGCCAAAGATTTAGGGCGCAATAGCGTTTATTATCCAGCGGTTAAAAATGACAAAATAGCGCTTATATAACGATTAGGGTCTGTTGACTTTTGCGGATTAAAATTTGTTCAAACTAGGGCTATTTAATCACGTTACCTAAATCTATGTAGGCAACAAAGAGTCAATCGCCCTAGGCAGAACCCTTCGGGCAGCGCATGTTTGACATTGATGCTACGTTATCGCCTATTTATGGGGAATAACCACACCACACAGGCTCGGCCTTACCTAAATACCAAACACACTGCTGCAAATTCAACCTTGAAAGATAAACAGACCCTAATACATTTGATCAAAATTTGGGATACTGTTTTCCCAAATCGGTTTATCTTTACCTAAATACTCGCGCACAGCATCAAAAAATAGTCGCGTTCTAACCGGTAAGTCGCGGTGCGGATATAGCGCATACATAGCACTGTGGTCCATTATTTTTATATTGGTAAGTAATGGCACTAATTCACCATCAATAACTTCGTTATCGAGTAAAAATGCAGGTGCTAAAAAGTAACTGGTGCCAGAGAGTGTTTTCATTAGCAATACTTCAGCGTCGTTGGCCCGAAACACACTCCTTATTTTTTGCTCGCAAGCCTCGCCTTTATCGTTGTAGTAATTTATTGCATCCACTCTAAACGCATTACTTTTATAGCTTGCCGCCGGTAATTGAGCCAGATCGCTCATAGTTTTAGGCATGCCATAGGTTTTTACAAATTCAGGTGTTGCTAATATTAATAAGCGATTACGGGCAATTTTACGCGCAATGAGCGATGAATCTTTTGGCTCGCCAATTCTAAATGCTAAATCAAACCCTTCAGATACTATATCGACCAAGCGGTCATCTAGGCGCAGCTCTACTTCTACTTGTGGAAAGCGTTTTTGAAAATCATTAATAACAGGTTGTAAATAACGGCGACCAATAATGGTTGACGCTGTTATTTTTAATAATCCACGCGGCTCTTGGTGGTAGTTTTCGGCCATGCGTAGGGTTTCACCTAGCAGCTCTCGAAGGTCGGCTGCTTTTTTTATCATTTCGGCGCCCGCCGCAGTAAGCGAAAAAGAACGTGTTGTTCTGTTTAACAACCTCACGCCAAGCTCATCTTCTAAACGGCTAATTTGTTTTGATATAACGGAGCGGTCAATATTACGTATTTCAGCTGCTTTGGCAAAAGAGCCTTGTTCAACCACTTCAAGTAACATTAAAAGTCGACTAGTTGTATCCATAATATTACCTAAAAGAGTTTATTGATGCCATTTTGGCATTAATGAATTTAGAAATCTATTGTTTTTGTCAGCACGATTGTTCCGTACCATGCAACGCTAATTATAAAGGAGCGTCGTAATGAACAAACATTTAATTGCTGTAGCACTGGCTACAGCATCCTTAACACTTGCAGGTTGTGCCGATGAAAGCACGGCTCAGTCGGCTCCAGCAGCGCAACATCAGCCAATAGATGTAGCCCAGGTTATTGTTAAACCGGTACAAAGCTGGCACACCTACACAACTCGCTTAGAGTCGCCTCAAGAAGTTGCTTTAATGCCACGTGTATCGGGTGTTATCGACAGCATTGAATTTAACGAAGGTGACTTGGTTAATAAGGGCGACGTGTTATTTCAATTAGATAACCGTTCATTTACAGCCAAGGTTGCCAGCCTTGAGGCGCAAGTTAACAGTGCAAAAGCAGCGCTTGAACAAGCAAGCAGTGAAGCAACCCGTGCGGTACGCTTAACACAGCGTAAAGCAATTTCAACTGAGCAAGCACAAGCACGTACTTCAACACTGCGCCAACGCGAAGCGCAACTAGCAGCGCTACAAGCACAGCTAACATCGGCGCAGCTCGATTTAGAATTTACTTCAGTTGTATCACCGATTGATGGCATTATTTCGCGCGCTAATATTACAAAAGGTAACAATGTTTTAGCGGGGCAAAGCGTATTAACGTCGATTGTTTCAAATGAAAAAATGTACGCTTATTTTGATATAGACGAGCGCACTTGGAATTCATCGTTTAATGATGTTAGTGCAGCAAGCCGCCAACCCGTGGTAATGCAAAAGGTAGGTCAAGATGATTTTGCTTACTCAGGATACATCAACTTTATTGACAACCAAATTAACGCCGCTACAGGTACCTTACGCGTGCGAGCAGTGTTTGCAGATAATAGTGGGCAGTTACGTGCAGGCTCGTTTGCACGTATTAAGTTAGCCGCAAACGCCATTACTGACACTGTAATAGTGCCAGATAGAGCAATAGGCACAGATTTAAAAAATCGCTTTGTACTTACGGTCGGCGAAAACAATGTTCTGCAATACAAATTAGTAACTATTGGAGAGCGTTATGGCTCATTACGCGCAATTACTGCAGGCCTTGCAGAGGGTGATGTGATTGCTGTAAATGGCCCCGCTCGCGTCGGACCTGGCATGCCAATTACTCCTAATACCGTCACTATTGATACCAGTGGAATTGCATTTACTTTAGGTAATAGCAACAACCAGTTAGTCGCTAAACAATAAGGTTTATTGATGAAGTTTTCGCACTTTTTTATCCAGCGTCCAATATTTGCGGCAATGTTGTCGTTAATCATTTTAATAGCAGGGGGAATTTCATTATTTCAACTGCCAGTAAGTGAATACCCAGAAGTTGTTCCACCTACTGTAGTAGTAACTGCCAGTTACCCGGGTGCAAACCCAACCGTTATTGCACAAACGGTAGCAACGCCATTAGAGCAAGAAATTAATGGCACCGAAAACATGTTGTATATGTTTTCACAAGCCACCAGTGATGGTCGTATGACCTTAACGGTGACATTTGCGCTTGGCACCGATTTAGACCGAGCACAAGTACAAGTACAAAATCGAGTAAATAGCGCATTGCCGCGTTTACCACAAGAAGTACAGCGCTTAGGTGTGGTAGCCGAAAAGTCATCGCCCGATTTAACCATGGTGGTGCATTTATATTCTCCTGAAAACACCCACGATACGGCGTATTTATCAAATTATGCCGATTTAAATATTAAAGATGAAATTGCACGCTTATCGGGCGTGGGTGATATTCGCCTGTTTGGTGGCGGCAAATATTCTATGCGTGTGTGGCTTAACCCTGATGCTTTAGCATCGCGCGAGTTAACCGCATCGGATGTAATAAGTGCACTGCGCTCACAAAACCAGCAGGTTGCTGCGGGTAGTTTAGGTGCTCAGCCTATTTCGAACGATAGCCAGTTTCAAATATTGTTAAATGTTAAAGGTCGTTTAAACAGTATTGAAGAATTTGAACAAGTTATTATTAAAGTAGGTGAGCAAGGGCAGTTAACCCGTTTATCAGATATAGCCCGTGTAGATTTAGGGCAAGACACTTATGCACTGCGCGCTGAGCTTGATAACCAACCAGCACTGGCTATGCCAATATTTCAACGCCCAGGTTCTAACGCAATTGAGCTCTCTGATCAAGTACGCGAAACCATGGCACGTTTAGCGAAAGACTTTCCTACCGGTGTTGAATACGACATAGTGTACGACCCGACAGTATTTGTACGCGGCTCTATTGATGCAGTAATTACTACCTTACTAGAAGCAATAGCATTGGTTGTTATTGTGGTGATTGTATTTTTACAAACATGGCGTGCATCTATAATTCCATTGATTGCGGTGCCTGTTTCACTCATTGGTACTTTTGCAGTGATGCAGTTGCTGGGAGTGTCTATCAATACCTTGTCGCTGTTTGGTTTAGTATTGGCCATAGGTATTGTGGTAGATGATGCCATAGTAGTGGTAGAAAACGTTGAGCGTAATATTGAAAAAGGTCTGTCGCCACTTGAAGCAACCCGCGTTGCCATGAGTGAAGTAACCGGCCCTATTATTGCAATTGCTTTGGTACTTAGTGCGGTATTTATTCCTACGGCGTTTATTACCGGGTTGTCGGGGCAGTTTTATAAGCAATTTGCCTTAACCATTACTATTTCTACTATCATTTCAGCTTTTAACTCGCTGACTTTATCTCCTGCACTTGCTGCATTATTACTAAAACCCCATGACGCAAAGCCAGACGCTTTTACGCGGTTGTTAAATAAACTATTTGGCCGTTGGTTATTTGCACCCTTTAATCGCGTGTTTAATCGTGGCGCTAAAGGCTACGAAAAACTGGTACAAAAGCTGATCCGCATGAGCGTGGTGGTAATGGTTGCTTACGTTGCTTTAGTGGGCGGTACTATTAAGTTATTTGACTCTGTACCCGGTGGCTTTATTCCACAGCAAGATAAACAGTATTTAGTGGCAATTGCACAACTTCCTGATGCTGCGAGCCTAGATCGTACCGAAGCGGTTATTAAACAAATGCAACAAATAGCACTAGAAGTCCCCGGCGTTGCACATACGGTTGCCTTTCCGGGGTTATCGGTTAACGGTTTTACCAACAGCCCTAACAGCGGTATTGTATTTACACCCTTAGCTCCTTTTAGCGAGCGTACTGATCCGAGCCAATCTGCCATGGCAATTGCAGCGCAACTTAATCAGCGCTTTGCAGCAATTGACGAAGCATTTGTAGCGGTATTTCCGCCGCCGCCTATTTAAGGTTTAGGCACCACAGGTGGCTTTAAATTACAAATTGAAGATAGAGCAAACAAAGGCTTTGAAGCATTATTTAATAGCCTACAAGCGGTAATAACGAAAGCGCAACAAGACCCAGCATTAGTTGGCCTGTACTCAAGTTTTCGTATTCAAGTACCACAAATGGATATAGATATTGACCGTGAACAAGCGCTTATTCAAGGCATACCACTGGATGAAGTGTTTAATGCGTTACAGATATATTTAGGCTCAGTGTATGTAAACGACTTCAACTTATTTGGCCGTACTTACCAAGTAAATGCACAAGCTGACGCCGATTATCGCGTTGATCCAGAACAAATATTGCATTTAAAAGTACGTAATCGTGCGGGTAATATGGTGCCATTAGGATCGGTGTTAACGGTAACTCCTACCATAGGCCCAGACAGAGTAATGCATTACAACGGCTACCCAAGTGCAGAGCTTAACGGCAGCCCAGCGCCAGGTTATAGCTCAGATCAAGCACAAGTTGCGATTGAAAAAGTACTCGCCGATACGCTACCTTCAGGTATTGAATACGAGTGGACCGAAGTAACCTATCAGCAAGTGCTTGCGGGTAATACTATGGTGTATGTATTTCCGTTAGTGGTACTGCTGGTATTTATGGTGCTGGCTGCACAATACGAAAGCCTACGTTTACCATTGGCAATTATAATGATTGTACCTATGACCATATTTTCGGCGCTAATTGGCGTGTGGTTTGTGGGCTCAGACAATAACATATTTACGCAAATTGCATTAATTGTGCTGGTGGCTTTGGCCTCTAAAAACGCGATACTTATGGTGGAGTTTGCCAAAGATCAACACGAAACCGGTTTATCACATTTAGATGCCATGTTAGCGGCATGTCGGATGCGCTTACGCCCCATATTAATGACCTCAATAGCCTTTACCGCTGGCGTTGTACCATTAGTATTAGCAACGGGTGCGGGAGCCGAAATGCGCCACGCTATGGGTAATGCTGTATTTGCAGGCATGATAGGAGTAACTGTGTTCGGCTTATTATTTACCCCGGTATTTTATATGTTAGTAGCCAATAAAAAGCAAAAAGTACAGCAGGTGTCACATGACTAAATTAGTGCAAAAAAGCCTTAAAACGTCGCTTACCACAAGCGCTATATTAATTGCTGCTATGTTATCGGGTTGCGCCGCTAAAATTGATGCTGCCAGCGAGAAAAACTTGGTTAGTGAGTTTATAGCTAGTGCCAATATAGCCAGCGAACTTAATAATGCCGATGAGACAAACTGGTGGGAAAAGCTAGAATCAGCTCAGTTAAATCAGTTGGTTACAGGCGCATTAGCCAATAACCACAATTTAAAAACCAGTCAGTTAGTACTTAAAAGTGCATTAGCACGCTTAGGCGAGCAACAAGCGCAGTATTTACCGCAAGGCGGGGTAGAAATTGGCGCACAGCGCAGCGGTTTAGGCGATACAAATAGCCGCCAATCGAGTGCTAATTTAGCACTTAATTGGCAGCTCGATTTATTTGGTCGTATTACGGCATTGGTCGATGCAGCGAATGCATCGGCCATGAGCCAAGCCGAGCAAGTACGTTTATTGCAAATTGAAGTGGTTTCGTCGGTTGTTAAAGGCTTTGTTAGCTATCAAGGTAATGTACAAAAGCAGCACATTGTTACGTTGCAAATAGATGCACTAGAGCAAAGTATTGCGGTACTTCAAGCCCAAGTTGATGAAGGCGTAGCAAACGAGCTTGATTTAAATCGTACTATGGCACAACTTAAGCGACAACAAGCACTAATGCCGGCAATTGAATACGCTAAATATCGCGATTTATCTACACTGGCTGTGCTTAGCGGGCGTTTAGCACAAAATGTTAAGCTCACTAATGAGCAAGCAGTTTTGGATCATAAATTTACCGTATCGTTAAACGATGCTAATGAGTCTATTGCACTTAGGCCCGATATTAGCCAAGCACTTTATGCATTTAGCCAAGCAAATAGTTTAAGCGTTGCTGCCAGTAAGGCGTTATTACCAGATATAAGCTTAAGTGGTTTTGCAGGCGTGCTTAGTATTGGTAGTAATAGTTTTAGTAATACGCAGCAGCAGTGGCAGGTGGCTCCGCAAATTCAGTGGTCAATACTGAGCTACCCGGCATTGTTAGCGCAGCGCGACGCACAGCAGTTTTTAACCCAAGCGGCTTATAGCGATTATCAACAAGTGATACTCCAAGCGCTGAGCGAAAGTGAACTTTCTTTGCAATTGTTGGTCAACCAAGCTCAGCAAAAGAGCTTTGCTGAGCAGCGTTATCAGTTTGCTAATAAGGCATTTTTACAAGCGCAAGCAATGTACGAAGAAGGGCAAATTCCTTACTTAGAGTTGTTAGATGCGCGTCGGGATGTTCTAATAGCTCAAGAAAATGCTGTTGATTCAACGATTTCATCACTGCTCGCTAAAGTAAATGCTTACCAATCATTTAACGGGCGATGGAGTTATGCGTTAAATAATACTAACCAGTAGAGTTTTTTGATGTCTGATACTGATATTTCACCGCAATACACGCTACCGCAGACTATGCGAGCAATTGTATTGCCTGAGCCTAATGAAAAAATTTGTTTAGCCGATGTTGAGCACGCTGTTCCTGAGTGTGCAGACAACGAGCTACTTATTAAAGTTGAATATGTTGGCTTAAACCCAGTTGATGGCTTGTTTGCTAAATCGGGTTTTTGTAAGTGGCAATACCCACATATTTTAGGGCTTGATTCCGTTGGCGTAGTGGTAAAGGCTGGTAAAGGTGTTTTTCCAGGCGTTGGCACTCGTGTAATGTGGCATGCCAGTATTGGCGATCAAGGGGTATTGAGTGAATACACCAAAGTAGCCAACTATGCTGTGTCTATTGTGCCGGAGGGGCTTGCAGGGGCTATAGCCGCAACACTTCCCTGCGCCGGTATGGCTGCACTTGTAAGCTTAGATAAAATTAGCATTACCGAGGGCGATACCGTATTAATTGACGGTGGTGCAGGGGCCGTAGGGCAGTTTGCTATTCAGTTTGCAAAACAACGCGGTGCCGACGTATTTACCACAGCAGCTAAGCGAAATCATAAATTGGTAAAACAATTAGGCGCCGATGTGGTATTTGCTTACAACGATAAAGACTTATGCGAAAAAATTCGCCGAGAGCTTGGCCCACAAGGCTTTGATGCGGTAATAGACACCGTTGGTGGCGCCTCTACAATACGCAATATAGAACTAATGCGTTTTTGTGGGCGAATTGCTTGTTTAAACCCATTGCCACATTTTGAACAAGAGTTAATGTATCGTCGAGCGCCTAATATTGGTGTTGTATCTTTGGGAGGCGCTTGGTTGGCAAATAGTTTATGTGCCCAGCAACGTTTAAGTTTTATGGGTAACTTATTAATAGAAGGTGCTTTGAGTGGTGACATTAAAACGCCCGAAATTACAGCTGTCGACTTTAACGCACAGGCAATATCAGCAGCACTACATAAACAATTAGCCGGCGGCTTTACCGGCAAACAAGTGGTTAAAATAAGCACTTAGTTAATTTTATAATTGAGCGGATACTAATTAACGCAGCATATAATTATGCTGCGTTTTTTTATGCCCGTTTAAAAGTAGCTTTATTTTTAAGGCGTGATTTAGCCAAGTTTTGTTGTTTAATTAGCCAGATGAAGAAAAATAATGTTTTTCAGCGCATAGCCGTAAGCCCTTGTGTTTAAACAGTTTACGTTCACGTAAAGAAAATAAATTGAAAAAACTGTTAATTATTTGCATAGAGTAATTGATCTAATCGAATTTTTATGACGTAATGTAGTTATTATTATCTGGTCGGATGAGTTCAATCATGAGTTTACGTACAAAATTAAAAAAAGTATTACCAAGTATTTCAATTACTGAACAAGAAGCGCTAGACGCCGGCGATGTATGGTTAGAAGGGTCTATCTATCAAGGTAAACCTGACTTTAGTGCACTACGCGCCGTGCCCGCTGCAGTATTAAGCGCAGACGAAAAAGCCTTTATTGATGGCCCGCTGCAAGACTTGTTGGGTATGATTGATGACACCGAAATTCAAAATGGCATTCATTTACCGGATTACATTTTAGACTTTTTAAAGAAAGAACGTTTCTTCTCGCTGATCATTCCTAAATCGTTTGGCGGTTTAGAGTTCAGCCCATACGCTAACTCAACAATTGTAGCCACTATTGCCACTAAAAGCTCTGCAGTAGCGGTAACAGTAATGGTACCTAACTCGTTAGGCCCAGGTGAGCTATTACTGCATTTTGGTACGCAAGAGCAACAAGCACACTACCTACCACGTTTAGCAAATGGTACAGACATTCCATGTTTTGCATTAACTAGCCCAGAAGCGGGTTCTGACGCAGGTGGCATTCCAGATTTAGGTACAGTTACTAAAGGCATGTACAACGGCGAAGAAGTTCTTGGCTTAGAAATTACGTGGGACAAGCGTTACATTACACTGGCGCCTATTGCGACTGTGTTGGGTTTAGCATTTAAAGTTGTTGACCCTGATGGTTTGCTTGGCGGCAAAGAAAACTTAGGTATTACCTGTGCGCTTATTCCTAAAGAGCACCCGGGTGTAGAGTTAGGTAATCGCCATGATCCTATGAATATTCGTTTTTATAACGGTACTACGCGTGGTAACAAAGTATTTGTACCTATGGACTTTATCATTGGTGGCCAGAAAAACATTGGTCGCGGTTGGCAAATGCTAGTTAGTTGTTTAGGCGCAGGGCGTGGTATTTCATTACCAGCACTGGGTGTAAGTACGGCGCAAGTTGCATTTAAATCAGCATCTGAGTACGCCGCTGTGCGCGAGCAATTTGGTTTAGCAATAGGCCAGTTTGAAGGTATTCAAGAAAAGCTTGCCGATATTGCAGGTAAAACATACCTACAAGAAGCAATGCGAGTGCTTACAACTGAAGGCTTAGGCATGGGCTTAAAACCATCGGTAGTAACTGCAATTGCTAAATACCACATGACCGAGTTGGGCCGTGATGTACTCGACTCAGCAATGGATATTCAAGCGGGTAAAGCAATTCAAAATGGCCCACAAAACACGCTAGCAAGCGGTTATGTAGCACAGCCAATTGCCATTACGGTAGAAGGCGCGAATATTCTTACTCGTAACCTGATGATCTTTGGTCAAGGTGTAATGCGTTGTCATCCATACTTACAATCTATGGTTGAATCAATTCATAGCGAAGATAAAAATGCAGACAAAGAATTTAACCGTATTTTACGTAAAACAGTAAGTTACAGCGTAGCAAACAGCTTACGTGCGTTCCGCTTGGGTGTATTACCATTTACAGCGGGTGCAAGCTCAACGTTACCAGAAGTACGTGAATACGAAAAAGCAGCACATAAACTGTCAGCTAAATTAGCTGTATATGCAGATTTCTCACTACTTGTACTTGGCGGTAAGCTTAAGCAAGCAGAAATGTTGTCGGCACGTTTAGGCGATGTAATGAGCTTTTTATACGCAGCAATGGCATCAATTAAATACTACGAGCAAAAAGTATCAAGCAGTGAACGTGAGCAAGCAGCACCGTATTTTCATTATGCCACTCGCTTTGCATTACAAAGTGCTGAAGAAGCGCTGCATAAGTTTTTAGATAACTTCCCTGCAAGTGGCACGCGTAAGTTCATGCGTTTTATTACCATGAATTACTCAACTAAAATGCCAAAAATTAGCGACGATTTGATTCGTGAATTAGCTAAGCAAGCTCAGCTAGACACGGCCTTTAAAGCGCAAATTACGCATTTAATTAAGCCAGTTAAAGGTGATGGACATTACATTAACGAGCAAGCGTACAAAGCTAAAATGGCATCGCTTGGTGAGTTGGCTAAAGTTAAAAAAGCACTGCGTGCTAAAACAATTAAAGCGGGTATTCGTTTTTCAATCACACTTGATAACGCACTTGCGGCTAATGTAATTACAGCAGCTGAACATACTCAGCTTATTGATTACAACACTAAACGTGAAAAAGCGATTCGTGTAGATGAGTTCGATTTTGATATGAACTTACTTGACGACAACGCACAACCGGTTAACCCACTTAAAAGTGTTGTAAACCAGTAATCACCCAGTGTAAATAAATTCAACAATGTAAGCGCCTGTAGTTTGGGCGCTTTTTACGTTTTCATTAGCTCTACTTTTTATTATTAGTAGGGCTTTTTTATGATTTTTTAAATAACAACGCTTTGCGTTAAACTAACTAAAATTTATTAAAATTAAGTGCGGCTATGGCTTTTTACCTTTCTTTATTACAGCAACATTTTAAACAGATAAAAGTAGGGGCTACGCTAACCTCTTTGTGGAGTGGTTGTGGCAGCATTGTGGCTTGTGAGCTTGACGGGCAGGCGTGTGTTATAAAAGCGGTGAATATACCTGAGGTGATAAATCACCCTAAAATTAAACAAACGGCGTTTGCGCTTAACCGCAAGCGTAAATCTTATAATGTTGAATACTATTTTTATAATGATTGCAGCCAGCAGTTACCCAATAACGCTGCTGCTATTGGCTGTTTAACCGCGATACAAAATGATCAGCAATATGTGCTGGCGTTTAACGATTTTACCCAGCAGGGCTATGTACAAGCATTGCCTCAAGACTATCGCGAGGTTATTAAATGGTTAGCGCATTTTCATGCGTTTAATCTAACTACTGAAGCCGTTACTCACGCGGCTGAAAAGCTATGGCCACAGGGCAATTATTGGCATTTAAGTACGCGCCCCGATGAGCTTAAAAAACTCCAGCAATCGACTATTAAACAGCTTGCAGCTAAGCTAAATACGGCATTGTGCAATAGTGCATATAAAACAGTAATTCATGGTGATGCTAAGCTGACCAATTTTGCCATAAACAAACAGCAGCACGTGCTAGGGTACGACTTTCAATATGTAGGTGCTGGTGTTGGGGTTATAGATGTGATGTATTTTATGACTAGCTGCTTTAACGAAACACAATTACATCAGCATGCTGATAGCTGTTTAGAGTGGTATTTTAGCGAATTGAAATTAGCATTAGGCGTTTATCATCCCAAAGTAGAGGCAAGTAAAGTGATTAACGATTGGCGCAATTTATGGAGTGTTGCATGGGCCGATTTTTATCGTTTTTTAGCAGGGTGGAGTCCAGAACATAAAAAAATAAACAGTTATATGTTGCTTCAAGTGAAGAAAGAGTTAAAAAAACACATTTAATTAACGCTTGAATTAGGTATATTGCCTTAATATCAGGCAAAATAATGTTATTTGGCGGCAATTGCGAAAACTGCAGGCCAAATGCACTTTTTTACTATAAAATATCGCAAATTTTATCACTAGGTTTTTTAATATGGCTATTCACGTTATAACTCATCCCCTTGTTCAACATAAATTAGGCTTAATGCGCTCCCATGGAATTAGCACTAAAAGCTTTCGTGAATTGTGCTCAGAAGTAGGTACTTTATTAACCTACGAAGCAACTCAAAACCTACCGTTAGAAGATAACGAAATTACCAGCTGGGATGGCACAAAGTTAAATGTGCAGCATATTAAAGGCAAAAAAATTACTGTAGTGCCTATCTTGCGTGCAGGCTTAGGCATGATGGACGGTGTGATGCAGTTATTGCCGGCTGCCAAAGTAAGTGTAGTAGGCCTTGAGCGAAATGAAGAAACATTAGAGCCAATTCCATATTTTGAAAAGCTAGTAAGTAATATTGATGAGCGTTTAAGTTTAGTGATAGACCCTATGCTGGCAACGGGCGGCACTATGATTGCCACTATCGATATGCTTAAAAAAGCAGGCTGTAAAGAAATCAAGGTAATTGTGTTAGTTGCAGCCCCAGAAGGGGTTGAAAAAACATTAGCTGCTCATCCAGATGTAGAAATATATACCGCATCGGTAGACAGCCACTTAAACGATAAAGGCTACATTGTGCCTGGTTTAGGTGATGCAGGTGATAAAATTTTCGGTACGGTTTAAGTGAAAACAGTGCAAACCGATACGATGAAAAACAACGCCATGTTCTCAATAAAAACGATGCTTACTGGTGCGCAAATGTTGTTTGTAGCATTTGGCTCATTAGTATTAGTACCGCTGTTAACAGGGCTTGATCCAAGTGTTGCTCTTTTTACTGCGGGCTTAGGTACGCTGTTATTTCAGTTTGTTACTAAAGGCCAAGTACCTATATTCTTAGCGTCATCGTTTGCTTTTATTGCTCCGATTATTGCCTCGATACAAATGTGGGGCATACCTGCCACTATGGGTGGCTTAATGGCGGCTGGTTTTGCTTACATGCTATTGAGCTTTTTAGTGAAATTTAAAGGCACTGAAACGCTACATAAAATATTACCACCAATAGTAGTTGGGCCGGTTATCATGGTTATTGGCTTAGCTTTAGCACCGGTTGCAGTAAACATGGCCATGGGTAAAAGTGGTGACGGCAGCACGCAAATTATTGCCTATGATAGCGCTATTTACATCTCATTATTTTCTTTAGTGGTTACGCTTATATTAGCGGTATGGGGTAAGGGTGTATTTAAACTTATTCCAATATTAGCAGGGGTGATAGCAGGTTATAGTTTATCGCTTGCTATGGGCGTAGTGCAATTTGACGCCGTAACTAACGCACAGTGGTTAGCTGTGCCTAACTTTGTTTTACCTGAGTTTAAATGGCAAGCCATTTTGTTTATGGTGCCGGTGGCGATTGCTCCCGCTGTAGAGCATATTGGCGATATGATGGCGATTAGCCAAGTTACCAATAAAGACTTTTTGAAAAAGCCGGGGCTACATCGCACTCTATTTGGTGACGGATTAGCTACTTCAGCTGCATCATTGTTTGGTGGACCGCCTAACACAACTTACTCAGAAGTAACCGGTGCGGTAATGCTGACTAAAAACTTTAACCCTAAAGTGATGATATGGACTGCAATTATTGCCATTATTTTAGCCTTTATAGCTAAAATGGGCGCCAGTTTACAAACAATTCCAGTGCCGGTTATGGGCGGCATTATGATTTTATTGTTTGGCTCAATTGCAGTGATCGGATTAAACACTTTGGTTAAATCTGGGGATGATTTAAGCGAACCGCGTAATTTAAGCATAGTAGCGCTTATTTTGATTTGTGGTATTGGTGGAATGCATATTGGCAGTAGCCAGTTTAGCCTAGAAGGCGTAAGTTTATGTGCCATATTAGGCATAGTACTAAACTTAGTATTACCAAAAGCCGAGAAGAAAACCGCAGCTTAAATTTATAGATAAGTTAAACTATCCTAATAGCGCATATGTATATGCGCTATTTTTTTAACTAAAATAAAGGCTAAATAGAAATATGGATATCAGTGATTTTTTAGCAAAACATCAACTGCCAATGAGCTATCAACAGCAGTGCGAACAGTTTTTTATTCCGGTAGCAAAAAACATATTGCACGCTAAAAAAAACAATACCCCATTATTTGTTGCTATTAATGGCAGCCAAGGCTCGGGTAAAACCACGCTGGCTGATTTTTTAGTAACTTGGTTGGCAAAAAATAGTTCGTTTAATTGCATAGCGCTTTCTATCGATGACTTTTACCTTACTAAGCAGCGCCGACTGCAGCTTGCAAAAAATGTACACCCATTACTTGCCACTCGCGGCGTACCCGGCACGCACGATGTAGCTTTAATGAAAAGCACACTTGAGCAGTTACTCGCAGGGCACAGCGGTGTGCCTTTACCTTACTTTAATAAGCATTTAGATGACAGTGCACCACATAACGAGTGGACGCGTAATAATGCTGCTGTCGATATTATTATTTTAGAAGGGTGGTGCGTAGGAAGTAAGGCACAATCGGCATCAGCATTAACTACACCATTGAATGAGTTAGAGCAAAATGCAGATAGCCAAGGTGTTTGGCGTAACTATGTGAATAGTTGTTTAAAAACAGAATATTTAAACATTTTTGCTAAAGTTGATTATTTAGTGATGCTTAAAGCCCCTAGTTTTGCTGCCGTATTTGCATGGCGAAAAGAGCAAGAGCAAAAGCTTATAGCCTTAAAAGGGCAAGGTGCGGGTACAATGAACGACGCCCAGCTTAGATACTTTATCGCTCATTTCGAGCGTGTCACTCGTGAAAACTTAAACACGCTAGCATCAACGGCAAATGCCCTTATAACACTTAACGAGCAACGTGAAATTAGTGACTTAGAGTTTAAGAGCTAATTAATTAAAACATTATTTTTGCAGCAACTATGGCTTGTTACAGCAAGGGGGAGCTTACCAAGCTCCTCACAAAAGTACCTGTTTACTCTTTAATTTTGCATATAAAGTGTAAAGGGGCTTTACACAGCAAACAAGGTTAAACATTACACACTCTCATTTGCGGTTACTTAATAGCGTATTATTGGTATAATCGACGGAGTTTTTAATTGAAAGGTTTATCATGAAGTACTTTTATTTTGTTTTTATTTTACTCACGTCATCAGTCTCAATTGCCAGCGTGCCAGTTGACCTTGAAATTAATATGAAAAACACAGGGCTTGCATATAAACAAGCAGTGCAAGCGACTAATATTGAAGAGTTTAACCTTGCGATTAATGAATTCATCTCGTTAGTGGAAATAAGCAAAACAGCTAAGTTTTATAAAGAACCAGAGCAATCATTACAAGGGCTTGATAAAGTTATTGCTCAGGCTGAGCTTGCAAAACAAGCCGCTAACCAGCAAGGTTTGAGTGCGGCTAAACAGCCACTAAAAAATATAGATAATTTACGTAAAAAGTACCATGAGTTACATGAGCCTCCAGGCTTTTTTGAATTACTATTTGGAAAATAAGGGAACCTCGATGGAAATTTCAGTTGCAATGTTAGATGGCCAAAAGCTCAGTGCTAAATTTGGCGATCATGAAGTGATAAGCGATCAGAGTTTGGCTGCAGGTGGCAACGCAGAGCACCCAGAACCATTTGATTACTTTTTAGTGAGCATGGTGTTATGTGCAGGCTTTTATGCAAGAAAGTTTTGCCAACAACGCGATATTTCGACACAAGGCATGTCACTTAAGCAAAATAACGAAAATGTGGATGAAGATGGTAAAAAGTTATTCTCTATTGAGATAACACTCCCGGATGGATTTCCTGATAAGTATAAAAAAGCACTGGTTGCCGCGGTAAATACCTGCACCGTGAAAAAAGTAATTCAGGCAGTACCTGAATTTTCAGTGGTAGTTAAATAAATAGTTAAAGAAGTAGTTAATTAAAGTCACTGAGTGTTACACAACATCCAGTGACTGCTTTATAAAGTGATAGTGGTCAAATGCTATTTCTTTTTCATACTTGAACAGCTTTAAAGCGCGGCTTCTCCTTACAAATCACAAACACGCGTCCTTTACCTTTTACAACTTGGCACCCTACTTAGCACTTTTAAGTGAACTCAATACTTTCATTTTATACTTCATTAATAAATAAAATAGGGTAGTCCCCATAATGGCAATTACTATGTGATGTTATTTTATTTTGGGGGATTTATAGACACTCAATAATTTATTGAATTAGCGTTTAAAGGCCATAATTGCTGGCTATTTATGCAAATGAATCAAAAAATGAGTAGTTAAACCAAAAGTGCTGGCTATTGGCGTTTAGCCTGTTATAACTATAATTACATTCGTTAAAAACAGCACAAACAGTAGATCTCAGAGGTAACATATGAGCGACGCAATACAAAAACAACAACAAATAGATCAAGGGGTAATGGATACTCTAAAAGAGCGCGACCATAGTGTTTTAGCACAACAAGTAAACCCTTTAACTTGCACCCATAATGATATTATTGAGTTACTTGCCCAATATATGGCATTAAGTGAACAAGATAACGATGATCTATTTGATCACTGGTTTGATAATCTAACTAAAGAGCAGCATACAGTACTAAAAGTATTTGAAGTGTACCGTGGGCAGTATGAACATCAAAACTAGTTTAATAGTAATACCAAGCCAAAACATGATCATTTTAGTTGATTAAATAGTTTATTTGTTAGGTTGGTAATAACTTATACATGTATGGATACAGAAGTACATGTATGGATACAGAAGATAGTGCAATGCACGATGCGCAGCAATTTTTGATAATAATGATAATTCATTATTCGCATCTTGTGATTACAGCATTTCGTTGGCGCTATAATTACTCTTAATTTAATTGCTATATAAATATAGAAAAGTAAAACAAAAAACCCACTATAGCCAGGCTATGAGTGGGTTTTTAGTGCGCTTTAAAAACGCATCAGCTAAAACAGCTTAGATAGCTACGATGTTTTCAGCTTGTGGACCTTTTTGACCTTGTGTAACAGTAAACTGTACACGTTGGCCTTCAGCTAGAGTTTTGAAACCGTCGCCAGAAATTGCGCTAAAATGTGCGAAAACGTCTGCGCCAGATTCTTGCTCGATAAAACCAAAACCTTTTGCTTCGTTAAACCATTTTACTGAACCAGTAGTTGTATTAGACATAATTATATCCTAAAAAATTAATAAAAGTGTGCCTGAAAGTAGGCGATTGAGCTGGAAAAAACCTATATTTAACTTGAGGATAACGCGAAGGATTATTACTAATATCAACGTGGTACTTACAAATAAACAGTATTTCTTTCAAACTTATATAAATAGATGGGTTATAAATAACCCATCAACTTAAACATCTTAGATACAAACGATGTTTTCAGCTTGTGGACCTTTTTGACCTTGTGTAACAGTAAACTGTACACGTTGGCCTTCAGCTAAAGTTTTGAAACCGTCGCCAGAGATTGCACTGAAATGTGCGAAAACGTCTGCGCCAGATTCTTGCTCGATAAAACCAAAACCTTTAGCTTCGTTAAAAAACTTTACTGTACCAGTAGTTGTATTAGACATAATTGTATCCTAAGAAATTAATAAAAAATGTGCCTGAAAGTAGGCGATTAAGCTGGAAAAAATAAATATTTAACTTGAGGATAACACAAAGGATTATTACTAATATCAACGTGGTACGTACAAATAAACAGAACTTCTTTCAAACTAATATTCATTAACGGGTTATTACTAACCCATTAAATTAAAAAATTTAGATGCAAACAATATTTTCTGCTTGCGGGCCTTTTTGACCTTGTGTAACAGTAAACTGTACACGTTGGCCTTCAGCTAATGTTTTGAAGCCATCGCTAGTAATTGCGCTAAAATGAGCAAAAACATCAGGACCAGACTCTTGTTCAATAAAACCAAAACCTTTTGCTTCATTAAACCATTTAACTGAACCAGTTGTTGTAGACATAGTAGTATCCTAAAAAAATTAAAGTGCGCCCTATATAAGGCATATAAAGAGTAAGAAAACATATATTTAACTGAGGATAGCGCGAAGGATTATTACTAATAACAACGTGGTACTTACAAATAAACAGGGCTTTCTATCAACCCGATGTGACGTACTTTAACAGCAACCTCAGCCGGATATCAAGTTTTATTTAGATTTATTTTTTCCACTAGCGAAGCGTACTGGCTTTTGTGGATTATAATTTGTTTAATTATTTTTGATAAAGAACGTTATATTAAGTAGTAATTTAAAAGGTGAATTACTACTTAAACGCAGTTGTTATTATATAGAGCAGGGTAATGGACTGTACGAAGTTAAATTACCAACACTAGAGCGGTAAACAATAAAGGCATTAATTAACAATAAGTTACGTTGTCTGGCGTTTGATCTGGGTTACAGGCACTTTTTAAATATAAAACGTATAAATTGGCAAAACTAATTTTGACTTTATACCACTCACCCACTAAGTTATTTGCTTATATCAAGTGTTTAACAGTATTGTTATAGCTGTATTTTAGACTAATAAAAAGGGAGCCGTTTGGCTGGTTTTTGACTTTGCGACCTGTGCAGGGGAGCCTTGAGCGACTATTTGTCCGCCATGATCACCTGCGCTGGGGCCCATGTCGATAACCCAATCACTATTACTGGCAACCTGCATATCATGTTCGACCATAATAACGGTGTTACCTGCATCTACAAGCTTATTTAATTGCACCATCAGCATTGCTATATCAGCTGGATGCAGGCCAGTAGTAGGCTCATCAAGTACATAAAGAGTATCACCGCGTTGTGTGCGCTGTAATTCGGTTGCAAGTTTAATACGCTGGGCTTCGCCGCCAGATAACTCGGTTGCTGGCTGGCCGAGGCGTAAATATCCTAGGCCTACTTGTAACAAAGTGTCCAAAGCTCGTGATATCTGTGGTTCATCTATAAAAAATTGACGTGCAGATTCAACCGTTAAATCGAGTACTTGAGCAATGTTTTTTTCGCGATAACACACTTCAAGTGTTTGCTCGTTATAACGCTGGCCTTGGCATACTTGACACGGTGAATAAACACTTGGCAAAAATAACAGCTCAACACTAACAAACCCCACACCCTCACAATTAGCACAGCGGCCTTTTTTCACGTTGAACGAAAAGCGGCCCATATCGTAGCGTCGTGCTTTAGACTTGTTAGTGGATGCAAATAATTTGCGGACGTGATCAAATAAGCCAGTATAGGTGGCGAGGTTTGATCTGGGTGTACGCCCAATTGCCTTTTGATCTACATTTACTAGACGTTTTACGTGCTGCATGCCATCTGTAATTTGCCCGCCAGTGGGAATTTCTAGTTCTTGCTCGAGTAACTCGGCTTCGTCAGTTGGGCTCTCTAAAGTAGCTTTTTGTCCTAACGCATCATAAACCAGCTCCACTAGAGCTTGACTTATGAGGCTTGATTTACCCGATCCAGAAACTCCGGTAACGGTTGTCATCACGCCCAGTGGAAATTCAACATCTAATTTTTGTAAGTTATTACGCTCAATTGCTGCGAGCTTTAGCCAGGCTTGAGGTTGTCTGCAAGTGTGTTTGGTTATCGCGTCTGCAGTAAACAAAAATCGAGCGGTATGAGATTTAGCAACGCCTTGTAAACCACTAATAGGGCCGCTGTAAATCACTTCACCGCCATGCGTACCAGCATCTGGGCCAACATCAACAATCCAATCGGCATGTTTAATAACGCTAACATCGTGTTCTACAACAAATACAGAGTTACCAGCTGCAATGAGTTGATCAAGCGCCCCAAGCAATGCTTGGGTATCTGCTGGATGTAGTCCTGCTGAGGGTTCATCTAAAACATAAACCACACCAAATAGTTGTGAACGAATTTGGGTTGCTAGTCGTAAGCGTTGTAGTTCGCCTGCAGATAAAGTGGGTGTGGTACGTTGCAACGACAGATACCCTAAGCCAAGTGTTGTTAGTGCCTCTACCCGGGCCAAAATGTCGCTGGCAATTCGCTGAGCTACAATTGCTTTCTCTCTATTAGGCGAATTTTTGGCTGGCTTTATCTTAGCAATATCACGTAGTCGCAGTGCTAGCTCTGTTAGCGTTAATTGGGATAACTCACCAATATCAAGGCCTGTAAACTTGACCGACAAGGATTGCTGTTTTAATTTTTTACCTTTGCAATCAGGGCATTCAGAAATTTGCATAAACTGTGATACACGTTTTTTAGTTCGCGGGCTTTGCGTGGTAGCAAAAGAGTGCAAAATAAAACGTTTAGCACTTGAGTATGTACCCATGTAACTCGGCTTCTCATTTTTTTCAATGGCGTTGCGAGTTTGCTCTTTGCTGTATTGCGGGTAAACAGGTACAACGGGAGTTTCGTCGGTAAATAGAATCCAATCGCGGGTTTTTTTAGGGAGTAATTTCCATGGTGTATCAATGTCGTAACCAAGAGAGACAAGTATACGGCTGAGGTTTTGTCCTTGCCACGCAGGAGGCCATGCAGCTATGGCCCGTTCGCGAATTGTTTTTGTATCATCAGGTACAAGTAACTTTTCTGTTACTGCAAACACTCGGCCAATACCATGACATAAGGTGCAGGCACCTTGTGGAGTGTTAGGGGAAAATGCGTCGGCGTAGAGTATACTTTGACCGCTAGGGTAGTCGCCTGCACGAGAGTAGAGCATTCGCAGGGTATTAGAAATAGTAGTTACACTTCCCACAGATGAGCGAACCGATGGGGTGCCTCGTTGTTGTTGCAGTGCTACTGCAGGAGGTAGGCCGTTTATATCATCTACATCGGGCTCATCTACTTGGTCAATTAATCTTCGCGCGTAAGGCGATACAGAATCGAGATAGCGGCGTTGTGACTCGGCAAACAAGGTGCCAAAAGCGAGAGATGATTTTCCAGATCCCGATATACCAGTAAAAACGATGAGTGCGTTGCGGGGTAAGTCTACATCAACATTTTTTAAATTGTGAACCCGCGCACCCCGAACCTGAATACAGTGCTCAGGTGCACTGGAAATGCTGTGCGTTTGCTGTTGAAGTGTGTGGTTTACAGGTTTTGTTGCGTTTTTGCTGATACTGCTCATAAAATTGCTGCTCCGGATTATATCGTGCTTTTCAATTTTTGATCTAGTTTGGCGTGGTTAGTCGAGCTTGCTTACCATAACGTACTTACATTTATACTTCAAACCTGCATTTTGGTTTAGCTAGTTTGTATTATTACTTTATCGATAAGTCGTATTTTAAAATAAGGGTATCTATATAGCGGGTTCTAAGTGTGTGTTGTTTTTCGTGATCGGCACCATGGCTCAAAGCCCGGTTGAGTAACTTTATAGCGGGGTGCAGTTTTGCTCGCTCATCTTGATCTAACCCCGCTTTACTGCGTAATTCGGTTATGTCATCAACCACCAGTCGGCCTATATCAACAGCCACTATTTCGTCTATTAAGCCATTTTGAGTAAGCACACCATATTTGCTGCATAAAAATTGCTGCCACACTTGTTGTACATGTTCTTCTATTTCACAACTAAATAGTTCTTCGTTAAATTCAAACCCTTGCTGAGCAAGTTTGGTTAAGCTAGCGGTATATTGCTGGGCAAAGTAATTAAATGCCTGGCTGGATGAATCAATTTTTTGCTTTATCAGCCCTTGCCCCCAGTTTACACAACCTCGAGGGTAATAATCGTCGTACTCTTCGCATTCGTACAAACCCGAATATGAACTGCAACTTAGTTGGTTTTTAATACAATAACTAGGCTTAGGAAATACACTTTGCTGTTGCCAATGCTCAAGCTTATCTGCATCAATATTGAGTGCCTGGCATAGCTCGTCGGTATGATAAAAATGGGTTGTTAAGTACTGAGATAAACGCATAAAAGCTCGCCTAATATTAAAAATACAAACACTGTTTATATATACAGTTATTCATTTTGTATTATCAAACTTAATATTACAAGCCATTTTATTACAAAATATGCGTTTACAGCTGCAAAAGCACACATAAATATGGTACAAATAGCGCAAGTTTTATAAAGAATGATTTTTTATGCGCAGCCTAGAACAAATTAAACAAGCAAGTCTTATTACAGCAATTAAAACACCTTATTTATCGAGTGGCGAAATTGACCTTGCAACATACGATCGCCTTGTTGAGTTACAAATAGCAGCTGGGGTTGACGGTATCGTTGTAGGCGGCACTACCGGCGAAGGCCAGTTAATGAACTGGGAAGAGCACTTAATGCTCATAGCGCATAGCGTAAATAAGTTTAGCAGTAAGCTAGTAATTGTAGGTAATACGGGCAGTAATAATACCCGAGAAGCGATTAAAGCCACTAAATATGGTTTTGCCAGTGGTATGGATGCTGCTTTGCAAATTAACCCTTATTATGGGCGTACCTCTATTGCAGGTGTAAAAGAGCATTTAAAGCGTGTTCTTGATATTGGCCCCGCATTTATTTACAACGTAGCGGGGCGTACAGGACAAGACTTAACGCCTGATATTATTGAGCCATTAGCAAAGCACGAACATTTTATTGGTGTTAAAGAGTGCGGTGGTAACGAACGTATAGCTCATTATGAGAAGCAAGGCATAGCGTGTTGGTCGGGTAATGATGATGAAAGCCACGATGCTCGTCATACTCATGGCGCTCATGGGGTTATTTCGGTCAGCTCTAATCTTATGCCAGAATTATTTCGCCAGTTAATGGATGCGCCTAATGCTGCGCTAAATACGTCATTACAACCATTAATAAATTGGTTGTTTTGCGAGCCAAATCCAATTGCGATTAATACTGCACTCATGATGACTGAGGCAGTTAAACCGGTATTTAGATTACCTTATTTACCCCTTAACGACGCGCAGCAACAGCAAGGTGAAAAGTTGATTAATCAGCTAAGCGCAAGTGATGTTGTTGGTGGCCATGCTCGCTGCATAAATGAACAAGAATTCTTTTTAATATCATAGAATTATTAGCCAGCGCTGAATGAAAATTCAGCGCTGGCTTTTTTTATTGTTTATTTTACTTTTTTTGTTAAAAAATGTAAGATCCTTCGTCCTATCATTAACTAAATATGTATATTTGTGAAATTTGTTGTTGAACAACTCGCTACATGGATCCAGCCAGAACAGCGACAAATAGAAAGCGATCATTGGTATGATAACTCGCCTATAACGCTTGATTGGGTTGCACCTATGCAACGCCGGCGTATGACTCGTTTTAGCAAAATGGTATTACACAGTGCCCAGCAAGTAAGTAGCGCAGATCAGCATACTAATTTATCTGCGGTGTTTTCATCGCGCCACGGGGACTTGCATAAAACAGCCAATTTATTAGTTGATATAGTTAACCAGCAACCATTATCGCCCACAGGTTTTGGCCTGAGTGTACACAATGCCGCTGCCGGACTCTTTAGTATTATAAAAAGTAATACCTGTGCAATGAATGCTATTGCAGCAGGGGCTGAGAGTTTTATGTGTGCAATTGTAGAAGCCTACATTCGTCTTGTTGATAGCAATGAGCAGTACATGTTAGTAGTCCATAGCGATGAAACCCTCCCCGATATATATAACCAATTTGCTGACGAGCTACAAATTACTCATTCCATTGCTATGATAGTGCGCCTTGCTCAAGCAAATGAGCCGTGCTTTAGTTTAAATAAAGTACTTAACTCTGCTACAAAAAATAGTAACTTACCAATGAGCCTGCAAGGTGCTAAAGCCCTGCACGATAAAAAAAGTGCGATATTAACCCACACTACACTGGCTCATCATTGGCAACTTACCTACCATGATTAAACACATTATAAGAATAACAGGGCTTTGTTGGCGTGTGCTTGCAACCGGTGTTTGTTTTAGCGTGTTTGGCATAGGTGGTTTAGTACTAACATTAGTGGTTTTTCCGCTGCAAAACGTATTAGAAGCAGATATAAACACCCGTAAAAACAGAGCAAGAGCGACAGTACATTACTGTTTTAAATTTTTTGTTGGGTTAATGCATCACACAGGCGTTATTCGTTTTAATATTAAAGACAAAGCCCAGCTTGCCAATTTAAGCGGAAAATTAGTACTTGCTAATCACCCCTCTTTAATTGATGTGGTTGTGCTTATATCTGTGATTAAAAATGCAGATTGCGTAGTGAAAGCCCATTTATTTAAAAACCCATTTATGCGTGGTGTAATTAAAAGTACTGGCTATATAAGTAACGAAGATCCAGAGGGGTTATTACGTGAATGTGAGCGCAGTATTAGTAAAGGAAATAACTTAATCGTTTTTCCTGAAGGCACACGTTCACAGCCCCATACGGCACTTAAGTTTAAACGAGGAGCGGCCAATATAGCCCTTAGGTGCAATGCGCCAATCGCTACAGTATTAATAAAAATGCAGCCAAATACCTTAACCAAGGGTACACCTTGGTATAAAGTAGCGCCTTATCAAGCGCACTTTAGCTTGCAGCTGGCCAGCAAGCAGTTTAACAGTAACCTGGCTTATGTTAGTGACACACCCGCTATACAATCTCGGCATTTAACTAATAGCTTACAACATTATTTTACAGAAGAACTGAGCAATTTATGACTGAATTAAAAGTACAAATTAAACAATTAATTATATCTAGCCTTGATCTAGAAGATATGACAACTGCAGACATTGCTGATGATGAAGCATTATTTGTTGATGGTTTAGGGCTCGATAGCATAGATGCATTAGAACTTGGTTTGGCAATAAAAAAACAATTTGATGTGAAAATAGATGCCAATTCAGAGCAAACAAAAGCGCATTTTGCCTCGGTGAATTCTTTAGCAAACTTTATAGAACAAGCACGTTCTTAAATTATAAAAATATATAGGAATAACAATGAAAACCGCTGCTGAAATTTATGATGTATTACACGGCATTTTAGAAAACGATTTTGAGATAGACCCAGCCGATATAAACCTAGAGGCTAACTTATATCAAGACCTTGATTTAGACAGCATTGACGCTGTTGACTTGGTAGTAAAACTAAGAGAAATCACCGGTAAAAAAATTGATCCTGATGCATTTAAACAAGTACGTACTGTGCAAAATGTAGTTAGCGAAATAGAAAAACTCGTTAACTAAGTAAATGCTTAAAGCCTTGCTAACCACCCTTATTATGCTTTGTTTGGCCTGCTACCCAGTTATAGTGTATGTGGGCCTGACGCAGTTTAATAGCCAACTGGTGTCGATCGTATTATTATTTTTGCTTGCACTACGCTTGTGGTTAAGCAAAGCACTATTTGACAAAATGCCGTGGTTAAAGCCAGCGACATTTTTAGCTGTGATCGCAATCGTATTGTCAAAAGTGTTCGACAGTGATGTGGGTTTACGTTTATACCCGGTGATTATTAACACTGTGATGTTGCTCGTGTTTAGCTACTCACTTTATAAAGGGCCATCAATAATAGAAACCTTTGCCCGCATCACTGAGCCTGAGCTCGATGAGCAAGGTGTGCAATACACTAAAAAAGTAACTCAGGTGTGGTGCGTTTTTTTTATAGTTAATGGTGGTATTGCCTTATATACCAGCCTGTTTGCTAGTTTGGCAGTGTGGGCTTTTTATAATGGTGTGATTGCCTATGTAGCTATGGGCGTGTTGTTTGCCTTAGAGTGGCTAGTCAGGCTAAAAGTAAAAAGGAAAGCGCGTGTTTAGTACATTTCAAAGTAAAATATTTCAAAGTAATAATGTTAGTGTGTGCTTTAATCATGAAAATAAGGCAGTGACGCAACGCCAGTTTGTTAGCGATGTTAATCGGCTATTAGCTAAGTATTCACCGGCCACAGCACCCACATCTGTAGTGTTATATAGCACTAATACTTATAAGTTTGCGGTAAGCTTAATGGCACTCACCTTGCGCGGTTGCACGGTTATATTGCCACCCAATGGCCAACCCGAAACACTCAAAGCCTTACTACAGCAAACGCCTTGTTTTTTAGGTGACTCAGAACTTGTTGAGCCACTGGGTATTGACCTAATTAATATAGAAAACTTGCCCGATCAACCTGGCTTTTTTCCTTTAGCGCAACTTGTTTGGCCCAAAGAAGGGAACTTGGTGTTCTACACCTCGGGATCAACAGGTAAAGCTAAGCCAATTGTAAAGTCGTGGCAAACAATTAACAAAGAGCTGAGCATTTTATCAAGCAGTTATGCGTTAAAATGTATGCCAATGTTTATTGCTAGCGTATCGCATCAGCATATTTACGGGCTGTTATTTAGGTTGTTGTGGCCGCTTAGTACCGGACATGTCGTTGATACCGATTTACTGCACTACCCAGAACATATAGCCGCCAAGCTCAAGGGCGCTAAACAAGTGGTGTTAATTTCTAGCCCCGCACAGCTAAAACGATTATGCGCAGACAACGTATTAATTGAACAAAAATCTCATTTACAATGGATATTTTCATCAGGTGGGCCACTGGCAAACGAAGATGCAGTATCGCTATTCAGCCAGTTAAATAAACCAATAACACAAGTGTTTGGCAGTACCGAAACCGGTGGTATAGGGTATCGACAAGTTACCTCGCTTGAAAACGTGAGCTCGTGGCAGCCGTTTTCAGGTATAAAAATGAGTGTTGGCACAGACGATAGGCTCTTTTTAAATTCACCGCTAGTGAACCACAAAGATTACTCGCTTGACGATAGAGGTTTGGTGCTTAAAAACGGTCAATTTAAACTGCTTGGTCGATTAGACCGCATCATAAAGTTAGAAGAAAAGCGCCTCAGTTTAGACGAACTAGAACACCACTTAGCAAGCAGTGAGTGGGTAAACGACGTTAAAGTAATTGTATTACCTGGGGCAAGGCAAGTAATAGGTGCGGTAGTTGTGCTTAGCCAGCAAGGGGTAAAACATTTACAAAGTGAAAGTAAATTAGCCACTAATAAGCTTTTAAAAGAGCATGCACTAACGCGTTTTGAGCGCATTTGTACGCCTAAAAAGTGGCGTTTTATAGAGCAGTTACCTTATAACAGCCAAGCTAAATTAAACTTAAAAGCATTGGAGCACCTTTTTGACAAAGTTGATTAAAACGCAGCCGCAACTACTTAAATGTGAGCAAACCGAGCAAGGTTATCAATTAAGTTTATTTGTGCCCAAGGATTTAGATTACTTTAATGGCCATTTTAAAGACGGCCCTATTTTAGCAGGCGTAGTGCAGCTAGATTGGGCGATTGCTGCAATTTGTAAGCAGTATAATATTCAATTCGCAGTAAAAAATGTCGAAGTGCTAAAGTTTCAGGTGGTGATTACTCCGGGCCTTACTATGGTATTAGCCATAGAGCAAAAAGCGCTTAATAAGTATGTGTTTTCTTATCGCTCGGCTAAGGGACAACACGCGTCTGGGCGGATTGTTTTTGAAAGTGTTGCTTAAATGAATAAGTTTTGTATAGTGATTCCAAACTACAATCATACCTCAGTGATAGCGGCGGTATTAACCAGCCTAACTGAATATAACTTACCAATTATTATGGTTGATGATGCAAGTAATGATGCAGCTAAAACAGTGTTTTCTGCACTTGCACAGCAGCATCCGTTACTTACAATTGTTACCCATGCGCACAACCAAGGTAAAGGTGGGGCGGTTCAAAGCGGTTTGCATTATGCGTATCAGCAAGGGTATTCCCATGCTATTCAAGTTGATGCCGACGGCCAACATAATTTGGCCGATTTAGCGCAGCTTTTGCGCCTGTCAAACGCCAATCCACAGGCATTAGTAAGCTGTTGCCCAATATACGACGCTTCAGTGCCTAAGCATCGCTATTTAGCACGGTACTTAACCCATGTGTGGGTATGGATTGAAACTCTCAGCTTTGAAATTGTTGACTCTATGTGTGGTTTTAGAGTGTATCCGCTGGGTGCCTGCGAAAAACTGTTAAAAGAAGTTAAGCTGGGCAAGCGGATGGATTTTGATCCTGAAATATTAGTGCGTTTATATTGGCGTAATGTGCCGTTTATATTTTTACCTAGCCAAGTGATCTATCCAGAAAATGGGCTTTCTCACTTTCAGCCATTGCACGACAACGTGCGTATTTCTTGGCTGCATACGCGATTGTTTTTTGGTATGTTAGTGCGCTCGCCTTGGCTAATAGCACACAAAGTAAAGAGACGTTATGGCCGTTAAACATTGGTCTAAAATGCAAGAGCGCGGTAATTATTTAGGCATTCAAACCCTGCTATTTACACATAAAATACTGGGCCGCAAAGGGCTGTGGCTAATTTTGTTTCCTGTGGTGGTGTATCTTTTTATTACCGGTAGGGTTGCCCGTGCTGCTTCAAAACAGTTTTTACAGCAAGTTAATTTGTACACCGGCACTGGGCAAAGCGTGACACTTAAGCAGCAACTAAAGCACTTTTGCAGTTTTGCCGACAGCGCCTTTGATAAAATAGATGGTTGGCTTGGGCGTATTAGCTTAAGTGATATTGAATATACCAACGAGCATTTATTTAGCCAATTAAATGAGCAACGCCAAGGGGCTATTTTTATTGGCTCGCATTTGGGTAATTTAGAAGTCTGCCGAGCGCTTAGCCAACATCGCAGTGGCAAAGTTATTAACGTGCTGGTGTTTACTCACCATGCAGTAGAGTTTAATAAAATGCTGAAAAAAATTAACCCCAACGTAGTGGTTAATTTAATTCAAGTAACCGATTTAGGCCCAGGTTTAGCTATTTTATTGAAAGAAAAAATTGAGCAAGGCGAAATTATTGTTATTGTTGGCGATCGCACCAGTACCACCACTGCCGCGCGTTCTGTGCAAGTGCCTTTTTTAGACAAGCCAGCCCCGTTTTCGCAAGGGCCTTTTATTTTAGCTGCATTACTTGATTGCCCAGTTTATTTTTTATTTTGTTTAAAAGATAAGAAAATCAATAAGTACCACGTAATATTTGAGCAATACAGCAACAGCTTAAAAATGCCCCGCACCCAACGACAGGCAATTTTAAACCAAGTTATTACAGACTATGCGCAGCGTTTAGGTCACTATGCGGCGCAATATCCTTATCAATGGTTTAATTTTTACGATTTTTGGCAAAGTGATCAGCAAGTCGCCCGCGATCAAGCAAAGGAGAAATAGAAGTGCCAGTTCAAAACACACAGCTTTTTGGTCAGCAGCGATTATCAATCGAAAACATTGTTGATATTGCGCATAACTACACCCAAGTGCAAATTAGTGATTGCAGCAAATTTAGTAGCAAAATTAACAGCGCGCTGAGTTTTTTAGATACATTATTAAAAGAAGACGGCGTTATTTACGGCGTAACTACCGGCTATGGCGACTCTGTAACCGTAGCAGTACCATTAAACTTAGTAGATGAACTACCCCTGCATTTAACGCGATTTCATGGATGTGGATTAGGCGACGTATTTAATAAAGTACAAGGACGAGCAATTTTAGCCACGCGGCTTACGTCTTTATCGCAAGGCTACTCGGGTATTAGCTGGGAAATGCTGAATTTACTGCGCGACTACTTAAATCACGATATTGTACCGGTTATTCCTCAAGAGGGATCGGTAGGTGCCAGTGGCGACTTAACGCCATTATCTTATGTTGCCGGTGCTATGGTAGGCGAGCGCGACGTATATTATAAAGACACCGTACGTAATAGCTTAGCAGTAATGCAAGAAGTGGGTTTAACGCCGCTCGTGCTGCGCCCAAAAGAAGGCCTTGCAGTAATGAATGGCACTGCAGTAATGACCGCATTAGCCTGCTTAGCATTCGACAGAGCCAATTATTTAGCCAAATTAGCCAGTCGTATTACCGCCATTGCCAGCTTAGCGCTCAAAGGTAATAGTCATCATTTTGATGAAATTTTATTCTCGGTAAAACCCCACCCAGGGCAGCAGCAAATAGCACGTTGGATCAGAGATGATTTAAATCATCACGACCATCCACGTAATGCCGACCGACTGCAAGATCGCTACTCAATTCGCTGTGCGCCGCATGTTATTGGTGTACTGCAAGACAGCTTGCCGTTTTTTAGGCAAATGATCGAAAACGAATTAAACTCAGCCAACGACAACCCTATTATTGATGGCGAAGGGGAGCATGTACTGCACGGCGGGCATTTTTATGGCGGCCACATTGCCATGGCAATGGACAGCATGAAAACCGCAGTAGCTAATTTAGCCGATTTAGCCGACCGACAAATAGCCTCGTTGGTTGATACTAAATATAACAATGGCTTGGCGTCTAATTTATCCGACAGTGCCCCTGAGCGCCGTTATATAAATCATGGTTTTAAAGCGGTACAAATTGGTGCCAGTGCTTATACGGCTGAGGCATTAAAATTAACTATGCCTGCCAGTGTGTTTTCGCGCTCTACCGAGTGTCACAACCAAGACAAAGTGAGTATGGGAACCATAGCCTCGCGCGATTGTTTACGTATTTTACAGCTTACCGAGCAAGTGATGGCCAGTACCTTATTAGCCGCTATTCAAGGGTTAAGGCTGCGAATTAAACAAGGCGAATTAGAATTTACGAGTTTAACTGACGATATGCAGCATATGTATAGCGATATAACCGGTTACTTTGAAAACCTGACCGAAGACAGACCCATGGAAGCGGTGCTAAGACAAACTATTAGTTATATTCAAAGCAAACGCTGGACGCTTTATGAATAATAAAGGCGCGTTACTTTCGCACAGTGTAGAAATAGAAATTCCTTTTCATGATTGCGATCCAATGAACGTAGTATGGCATGGTAATTACCCACGCTATTTAGAAGTTGCTCGTTGTGAGTTACTCAGAATATTTGACTACGACTACCTGCAAATGAAAGACTCTGGTTTTGCGTGGCCCATTGTTGATATGCAAATTAAATACGTAGCATCGGCTGTATTTACACAAAAAATTAAAGTAGCAGCGTATTTAAAAGAGTATGAAAACCGCTTACGTATTGATTATGTTATTACCGATGCAATCAGTAATAAGCGCATTACCAAGGCGTCTACTACACAAGTGGCGGTAGAAATTAGCTCCAAAGAAATGCAATTTGTTTCACCCCCTATACTTTATGAAAAACTAGCCCCTTTTTTAAAGTAGCTGGCAATTAAAGGAGAAGGAATGACAATGTTTAAATTATTTATAACCAGCGTATTGCTGCTATTTTGTAGTGTATTGCAAGCAAACACGGCATCGCAGGTACATACCGCATTAAAGGCAGATACAGTAACGGGTGAGTTTAAACAATATAAACAACTTGCTGGTTTTGCATCGCCATTTGTCTCCTCTGGGGTATTTTCTCTAAATACCCAAAAGCTAGTATGGCAGGTCGAACAACCGGTAAAAAACACATTGATTGTAGAAAATGGCCAGGTACTGATTGAAAATGCTAAAGGGGAGTTTGTACCACAGCCAGGTAGTGAGCAGTTTGTAGGGCTTTTAACTGACTTACTCAGTGTAGATATGAGCGCCCTTGCAACACGTTTTAGTATAAAAACGCAAAACAATTGCCTGCAACTAACCCCAAAAGAAGCGCTGTTACGGCAATTATTTAGCCATTTCACTTTGTGTGAAAGTAACAAAACGGTACACAGCATCATCCTTTATGAGCATTCAGGCAGTAAAACAACTATAGAGTTTAGTTATCCTGAGCAGCCTTAACGGCTCAATCGTTTAAATAGTTAATTAATGGAATAGTGGATTGAAAAAACGAATTGGCATTGTTTTTATCTGGTTTAGTGGTTTGGTTTTGCTTTTAACCAGCATATTTTGGCTGACTAAACCTACATTTAGTGCTGATATGTTTAGTTTGCTGCCAAAGTCGCATTCTCAATTAGCTTATGGCGAACAGCTGTTTTTTGAAAACAATGCCGACCGTGTGGTGTTTTCATTTGCTGGTGAGCAAAAAAATAACGCCCACGATGAATTTAACAATTGGCTTGAGCAGCAAGGTATAACAAGCACGTTTAATTTTCCCTCTATAAACGCCTTAACAACCACATTTGCACCCTATAAATATGCATTATTAAGTGAGCCTTACAAACAACAAATAGCAGATAAAGCCAGTTTTGAGCAGTTTTACCTGCAGCAGTTAAATCAGTTAGGCTCGCCATTTGTCAGTGCTACATTAAGTACTGATATTAGTTTAAGTTTAGCCGGTTTTATTAGCGAAAACTTAAGCCAAAGCCAAATTTTTACTATTAAGCAAAACCGCCTCACTCGCCAGTATGAGGGCGTTGAATATGCAATGCTTTTTGCCACACTGCCAGAGCCAAACTTAGGCATTAATAGTGCAATTAGTTTAGCTGCTAAAATTAAAACGCAAATAAACACCCTAAGTAAAGCGTACCCAAATACCACTATTTCTTATTCAGGGGTGCTGTTTCATACGGCTGAAAATGCCCGACAAGCAAAATACGAAATGAGTTTGTTTGGTGGCATAAGTCTAATGGCACTAATGGTTATGGTGTTTTGGGTATTTAGGGCGCTTAGCAGTATTTTATTAGCGAGCTTTACAGTGCTTAGCGCATTAATGGGCGGCACTATTGCTATGTTATTGGTGTTTAACAGCATTCATTTATTAACCTTGGTATTTGCCGTAACCTTAATAGGTATTGCTATTGATTACGCCTTTCATGGCATGACCGACTTAGCTAAAGTAGCAAATGAAACTGCACAGCAAGCCTCTTCTAACGGCTATAGCAAAGGGGTGAAGTCTGCTTTATTACTCTCCTTTATTACTACCGCATTAGGCTACAGCTGCTTATTAGGTGCGCCGTTAACCTTATTAGCGCAAGTGGCAGTGTTTGTTATAGCGGGCTTATTTAGTGCATGGTTGTTTACTGTGCTAATTTTACCATTTTGGCAGCAAACACTGCGCGTATCGGCGTCAAGTTTATTACTTAGTAAAAAAATAACGCGGGTGTTTTTGTACTGTAATAAAATAAAAAAACCACTGTTTATTGTGCTAAGTGTAGTACTTGCAAGCTTATTGCTATTAAAACCGATTGAGTTTAATGATGACATTAGATTGCTTAATGGCAGCTCTGAGCAGCTAATGGCAAATGAAAAAAAACATTTAACTTTACTGGATCAATGGCGCAGCCACATAGTATTTATTATTGGTGACAATGCACAGCAGGTGTTACAAAAACAACAGCGGCTAGTCAGCAATTTAACCGCGAATAACCCGCATATTAAACACAATGCCATTAACCGATGGCTGCCTAGTATTGAGCAGCAAAAAAATAATTTAGCGGTGTTTAATCAAGCTAAAAAAAGTGGTGTGTTTGCACTAAGCGAGCAATTAACTGGGCAGCAGTTAAGTAGCGCCCCCACGCAATTTATTACCTATAACGCATTATTAAATAGCGAATTTAAACCCTTATTGTTAGCGCAAATACATGTTGAACCGCAGCAAGCCATAACCTGGATGACAATAACTAATATTAATACACAGAGCTTAAGCGCCGCGCTTTTAAAAGATGATGGCTTATTGCTATATAATAAACCGCAGCAAATTAGTGCGTTATTAAGTGATTACCGAGCATACTTATTGTTAAGTTTAGTGTTTGCAGGGGCCATTAGTTGGTTACTTTTCAGTTGGCGTTTTGGCGTTAAAATTGCCACTTTACAACTGTTAAGTTTGTTATTAGTGGTTGTTAGCATGCTGTGGGTGTGTAACGCAATTCAAGGCAGCCTGTCGTTATTTAATATGTTGGGCGCGTTGCTAGTGGTAGCCTTAGCTATTGACTACCTTGTTTTTTATCAAATTAATAAGTTACAGCCAAAAAATATATTGGCAATTAGTTTATCAGCAGCGTCTTCTATGTGGGTGTTTGGTATGTTAAGTGCCTCAAGCACCCCTGCTATTTTTAGTTTTGGACTTACCGTCATGGTAGGGATTTTAGCGGTATATATTTTATCGCCGCTGAGTGTATTACCCTCGCAAAAGGAAGGATAAAGTGAATAACCCTGAGCTGTTTGATGTTGTTGTAATTGGTGCGGGCCCCTCTGGCGCACTAGCAAGTAGCCTTTTAGTGCAAAAAGGCTGGCGAGTATTAGTACTTGAGCAGCAGGTTTTTCCGCGTTTTACTATAGGTGAGAGCTTGTTACCGCAATGTATGGAGTATTTGGCCGACGCTAATTTAGTCGCTCCATTGCATGAACACGCTGCAAGTTTAGGGTTTCAGTTTAAAAACGGCGCTGCGTTTCATCGAGCGGGGGAAAATACCGCGATTAATTTTACCGAAAAGTCATCTCCTGGCCCGGGTACCACTTATCAAGTGAAAAGAGGGCTGTTTGATAAATTACTCGCCGATAATGCACAGCTGCAAGGGGCTGTTATTCGTTATCAGCACAGTGTTAAAGACTACAAGGTTACTGATTCTTTAGAAAATAATACCAATAAAGATAGTGGCGATAAAAACGGTGGCGCAACCTTATTAGTACACGACGCGCAGCAACAGCCTTACCAAGTTCAAGCACGCTTTGTGTTAGATGCCAGCGGCTTTGGCCGAGTATTACCTAAACTACTAAACTTAGAGCTACCCTCTAACTTTCCGGTACGCAGTGCTTACTTTAGCCACTTTGTAGATAATATTAGCGATGAAAATTTTGATCGTAATAAAATACTCATTACCGTACACCCAGAGCACCGAGATATATGGTATTGGCTAATTCCCTTTAGTGATGGTACCGCAAGTATTGGTGTTGTAGCAGAGTCTGAGCGTTTTAATGACGATGAAGCAGAGGTAATGTTAAATCGCTTTTTAGAGCAAGATCCACATTTAAAAGCACTGCTAGCTAAACGCGAATTAATTGGGCCAGCTCGCAGCATAACAGGCTACTCCTCTAATGTGAGTAAGTTGTATGGGCAGCATTTTGCGTTATTAGGCAATGCGGGAGAGTTTTTAGATCCGGTGTTTTCATCAGGAGTAACCATTGCGCTTAAGTCAGCAAGTTTAATTGCACCTTTGGTCGATCAGTATTTAAAAGGTGAGACGATTGACTTTGAGCAGCATTATGCAAAACCGCTACAAGCGGGAGTTAACTGTTTTAGAACTTTTGTTACAGGCTGGTACGATACGCGCTTTCAAGACGTCATATTTCATACAGAGCAAAACAAGCAAGTGCGAGAAATGATCAGTGCAATTTTAGCCGGATACGCATGGGACACAAGTAACCCATTTGTTGCAGAAAGTGAGCGCCGCTTAAATGTGCTAGCTCAGCTGTGCAGAACCTAATATGCCGAAATTAATATGTTGAAACTAATATGCTTAAACTAATACTCCAGCGTGCTTTGATATTGCTAACCTGCATAGTGCTGTCAGCCTGTGCAAGTCAGTTTAGCTCCAGTGCAGCTATTAGCATAGCGCCTGCGGCTAGCTTAAATTTAAATAGTATGGCGCCATCAATGTTTGGCCGCTCTTGGCAGCAAGTGTTATTTATTACCACTGGGCAAGAGCAGCATACCTTGTTATCGCAATTGGCGGTTAATGAGGCGGGCGGGGTTAAGCTGCTGATGATGACTAGCCAAGGCTTTCCGATTGTTGAGCTTGAAAAGCTACCAAAAGAGCCAATTAAAGCTAAAAAAATGCTTGTAGGCGTCGATATAAACCCAGCTTATGTACTGGCCGATATTGCCTTAGTCCATTGGCCTGTCGCGTTTATAAATGAGCAGCTGAGCGGCGCATTGGTGGAACAAGTAGGCACACACAGGCAGGTGCTGCAAAATCATAAAACCCTGATCACCATTGACTATAACCACGATGCAATTACGCTGCATAATATTGTTCGTGATTATAAAATAATATTTAAAAAGGTAACTCAGTGACATATTGGCTAAATAACTTAGGTATTGTTAGTGCGATGGGAGTAGGCCAGCAGGCAACGCTCGATAGCTTAAACAGTTATAACTCTGCAACGCCTATATTAACTATAAATTCTACACTTAGCGCGCAACAACAGCCGTTATATGTTGGCCAAGTAACCTCGGTTGCGTTGGCGCAAAAAAAACGTATAAATACCTTTATTGATATGTGCTTAGCGCAAGTACAAACTACTATTGAGCAGTTTTCGCATATCGATAAATCGCGTATTGCGGTGGTGTTAGGCACGAGTACTTCGGGTATTGCAGATGGTGAACGGGCTCGTGCTCATTTTGAACACACAGCGCAATGGCCCAATGACTTTCATTATTATGAGCAAGAACTTGCTACCCCAGCACACTATATTGCGCAAAAACTTGATGCGCAGGGACCCTGTTATAGTATTTCTACGGCTTGTACATCAAGCGCAAAAGCATTACTAAGTGCCCGCGCACTGCTAAAAGCCGATATGGCGGATGTTGTTATATGCGGTGGCGTCGACACCCTATGCCAACTTACTCTCAATGGTTTTGATTCGTTAGCGTCGTTAAGTACTGGAGTTTGCCAGCCGTTTTCAAGTAACCGAGATGGCATTAATATTGGTGAAGGCGCAGCATTATTTGTAATGAGTAAAGGCGTAAGCGCAATTACAGATACAGCAATTGCGCTGTACGGTGGCGGCGAAAGCTCTGATGCACATCATATTTCAGCACCCGATCCTAATGGTATGGGCGCGCAATCTGCAATGCAAAAAGCACTAAAACAAGCGCAATTAGCTGCCCATGAAATTGACTACATCAATGCACACGGTACCGCAACGCTAAAAAATGATGAAATGGAGGCACTTGCAATTAATCGTGTGTTTGGCAACAATACGCCACTGAGCTCAAGCAAACACTTAACTGGGCATACCCTAGGAGCTGCAGGCGCAATTGAAGCCGCGCTATGCTGGCTACTTTTAAAAGGGCAAGGCCAGTATGCATTGCCCTATAACGTATTATCAACAGGCGGTAACTTGGCCGATGTAAAAGTAATAAAACAAGCATTTAAGCCCAAATTGCGTTACTGCTTGTCAAACTCATTTGCCTTTGGTGGCAATAACGCTAGTTTAGTTTTAGGTATTGCCAATGAATGAGCTGAGCAGTAATCATTACGCAATTGAGCAGTTGCTTGCCCACGACGCACCAATGATTTTAATTGACACTTTAACGCATTATAGCGCCGAGAGTGCGCGTTGCCAGGTAACAATTACACCACAAAGTGCATTTTATAACGCCGATATTGCCGGTGTACCCAGTTACATTGGGGTTGAGTACATGGCGCAGTCAATAGCCGCTTACGCAGGCGCATTAGCAAACGATGCAAATGAGTCACCTAAAATAGGTTTTTTAATTGGTACGCGTAAATATCAAACCCATCAAGCGTGTTTTAAAGTTAATAGTAACTTAACCATTAAAGTGCATAAACTGTATCAAGAAGAGTCTGGGTTGAGTGTGTTTGAATGCCAAATAAACCACGGCGATACATTAGTATGTGAAGCAAAAATTAATGTTTTTCAGCCCGAAAATCCGCTGGAATTTATAAGAGAAAATCAATGACAAAACGAATTTTAGTCACAGGTTCAAGCCGTGGCATAGGCTAACACCACTCGTTTAAGAACGAGTGGTGTTTTTTCGTTTATACCTAACCGGATATTTTTGTGTCTTTGCGAGCACCGCTCGCGGATAAGCTTTTCGCTTTCTTTTCTCCGGTAATATTAGCCGTTTCCCGTTTTCACGTAGTTCTTTCAGCTTTTTAGGGATTGTCCCGGGGCTTCGACCTGAGCACCATAAAAACTCGTCTTGTATCAGGTATAATGCGTTTATGAAACTGATGCGTAATGGCTCCACTTTATGGGCTTTAGCCATCTCTGCCATTTCAAGCCTCACGATATTGTATGACGTCAGAATACCCCATAGTTCTTGATAAATACCTTCCTGTTTCAGGCTCCGTAGCGCTGGTTTACTAGATAATTGATATTGCTTGAGCTCACCATATCCTCGCTCTATTTCCCACCTTTGCCAATAAACACCGAGTAGCGCTTTTAGCGGGTATTTTTCTGGACAGACGCATGAGGTGATGAACCCTTTTATTTCACCTTTAGGTGTTGGAATTTGAATAAGTCTTGCTTGCCATGTATCACCTAGGTAAGGGGCTGATTTTTTAGCTTGTGGCGAAATAGGCATTGTTATTAAGTGGTCATACTCACTAAATGATCCCGTTATTTCATAGCGCATTTTGCTTTTAATGGGCGTAAGCCAATGATGATTTTCGCTAACACCTTGCCAGCTCGTGAATAGTTCAGCCGAAAAGAAACCTCTATCAAATAGGGTCAATGAATGTTCAGGTGCTGAGCCAACAAGCTGTTGAGCATAATGAATTTCACTTTGAGTGATAGGGCCAAACGCTGCATCGGATATTAAATGCGTTCTTGTCGACATCAAGGTCACAGCAAGTACTGAGGGAAAGTTAGTTGTCGATTGAGCATATCCAAAGTGACGGTTACTCGGGGTATCTTGGGTTTTAAATTGTGTACCGTCAACGCTTAGTAGCTTTAAACCACAGACGTCATCAAACGTTTGCGACTGCTCCCACTGCGTTGCTGTATGTTTAAAAAGGTGCTTCATAGGCGCAGCGCCTAGCTTTTCTTTCCCTTTTATAATACTGCTGGTCGCCAATGGTGGAAGCTCTCCTTTAGCGTCAGGAAAAGCGAGCTCTAGTTTGTCACAGACTTCAGATATTGAGCGGTTTCTTAATAAACCAATTCCTAACACAAGCCAAGCGGCTTGCTCGGCGGGGAAGCGTCGTTTGCGTACTGATGCTCTTCCTGTTTGGGTAACAGCTTCTTCAATCCACTCAAGGGGAATGTGCTTAGTGAACGAATCAATATCACGAACTTGGCAAAACTCAGTAGTAAGGTGTAATTCTTTAATAAATTCAGACATAAAAATAGGCCACAACTTTTGTTGTAGCCTATTATGAAGCCTCTGAAAGATCGTTCAATTAGCTTAAACGATCTGCATTATGGCATAGGCAGGGCTATTGCGCTTAAATTAGCATCGCAAGGGTACGACATTACAGTGCATTGTAAAAGTGGTGTGGCAGATGCACAAGCAACTTGCGCAGCAATACAGGCATTAGGCCAAGCTACTAGCTTATTACAATTTGATGTATGCGACAGAGCCGCCGCCAAAGCACAAATAGAGCAAGATATAGCCCAGCATGGCGCTTATTACGGCGTGGTATGTAACGCGGGTATAACCAATGATATGGCGTTTCCGGCAATGCAAGGCGAGGACTGGGATTGCGTTATTCGTACCGGACTTGATGGCTTTTATAATGTAGTGCACCCCACGGTAATGCCTATGGTGCAAAACCGTAAAGGCGGGCGTATTGTAACTATGGCTTCTGTATCGGGTATTGCCGGTAACCGTGGGCAAGTAAATTACAGTGCGGCAAAAGCCGGTATTATTGGCGCTACTAAAGCATTGTCGTTAGAGCTGGCTAAGCGAAAAATAACCGTAAACTGCGTTGCACCTGGGTTAATAGAAACCGCAATGACAGACGAGTTACCGGTAGACGAAATGCTAAAAATGATCCCGCTTAAGCGTATGGGCACAGTAGATGAAGTTGCGGGTACTGTGGCATTTTTAATCTCAGATGATGCGGCCTACATTACTCGCCAAGTCATTTCAGTTAACGGCGGTATGGTGTAATGAAGCGCGTTGTAGTGACAGGCATGTCGGTTATCACCGCACTTGGCGATGAATGGTCGGTATTTAAACAAGCACTGATCAAAGGCGAAAATGCAGTGACCACTATGCCACAGTGGGACAAAGCGCCAGAGCTTAATACGCGTTTAGCGGCGCCGGTTACTCACTTTGAGCGACCGAGCCATTATAAGCGCAAACAAATACGCTCAATGGGGCGGGTGGCGCTTATGTCTACACGCGCTACAGAGTGTGCATTAGAGCAAGCTCAACTGCTCAATCATACTAGCTTAACCGATGGTTCTACAGGGGTTTCTTATGGCTCATCTATAGGGTCAACTCCGCCGTTACTCGCGTTTGCTAATATGATGGAGTCGGGTTCTATGTCTGGGGTAACAGCCACTAGCTATATTCAAATGATGGCGCATACCGCTCCGGTTAATGTTGGGGTGTTTTTTGGTTTAAAAGGGCGAGTGATCACCACAAGCTCAGCCTGTACCTCGGGCTCACAAGGTATTGGTTATGCCTATGAGGCAATAAAATTTGGTCGTCAAAAGGTGATGGTTGCTGGTGGTGCAGAGGAGTTATGCATTACCGAAGCCGCAGTATTTGATACCTTATATGCTACCAGCACAAAAAACGACACACCCAAGTTAACCCCAAGGCCATTTGATAAAAGCCGTGATGGATTAGTGATTGGCGAAGGTGCTGGCACACTGATTTTAGAAGAGTACGAACACGCAAAAGCGCGCGGTGCCACTATACTGGCAGAAGTGGTGGGTTTTGGTTGTAATAGTGATGGTGAGCATGTTACTCAGCCTACCTCTAAAACAATGCAAATAGCGATTGAACAGGCCCTACAAGATGCTAATTTAACTGCCCAGCAAATTGGTTATGTAAGTGCGCACGGCACTTCAACCGATCGAGGCGATATAGCAGAGTCGCATGCCACTTTTAACGCTTTAGGGGCAAAACCCATTAGCTCTTTAAAAAGTTATTTAGGCCACACTTTGGGCGCATGCGGTGCTATTGAAGCGTGGGCGACGATTAATATGATGAATGATAACTGGTTTGCCCCCACAATAAACCTCACCGAGGTAGATAACGACTGCGCTCAACTTGACTATATAACCGAGCAAGGGCGAGAAATTAACACCGATTATGTAATGAGTAATAACTTTGCTTTTGGCGGTATTAATACCTCTTTAATATTTAAACGCTATAAAACAGATTAAACCATGCAAAAGTAAAGTAATGACTAACTGTTAGCACTTTTTTACTGTATAATTTGCGACCCTTGATAATGTGGCCGCAGGTTATACACCATGAATTTTAAATCTTTTAGTTTTGCTCCTGAACTTGTTCAGGCGTTAGACGAACTTAACTATCACACCCTTACGCCCATTCAGCGCGCAGCAATTCCTGCTGTTCGTAAAGGTAAAGACGTTTTAGCAAGTGCACAAACGGGTACGGGTAAAACCGCCGCGTTTGCGCTACCAATTATTCAAAAATTATTTGAGTCTGAAGTAAGCACTACTAATGCTCCGCATGCTTTAGTTTTAGCGCCTACGCGCGAACTTGCAGAGCAAATAGCAAATAACTTTAAAGACTTTGCAAAACATACTTCGTTAAAAGTAGTCAGCTTATTTGGTGGTGTTAACACCGCAGGCCAAGCTAATGCACTTAAAGAAGGTGTTGATATTGTAGTAGCAACGCCAGGGCGTTTACTTGATCATATTCGCTTAGGTAACTTAAGCCTTGCCAGCGTAAAGCATTTAGTACTTGATGAAGCCGATCGTATGCTCGATATGGGCTTTATTGAAGAGATGCAAGGCGTTATAAAAAGCTGCGCTGACGATCGTCAAATTTTATTATTTTCAGCCACTTTCCCAGCAGCAATTAAACAGTTTGCATCTAAAGTATTAAAACAGCCGGAAATAGTACGTGTTGATCAAACAAACAGTACTGCAAGCACTGTAGCGCATGTGGTTTACCCAGTTGAAGAGCGCCGTAAGCAAGAGCTGCTTTCTGAGCTAATTGGTAAGAAAAACTGGCAGCAAGTGTTAGTATTTGTAAACATGAAAGAAACAGCCGATGAGCTAGTAACAGAGCTTAACCTTGATGGTATTCCGGCTGCGGTTTGTCATGGCGATAAGTCACAAGGTAATCGTCGTCGTGCGCTACGTGAATTTAAAGAAGGCAAAGTACGTGTATTAGTGGCAACAGAAGTTGCGGCGCGTGGTATTGATATTGATGGTTTACCGCGTGTAATTAATATTGACTTACCTTGGCTTGCAGAGGACTACGTACACCGTATTGGTCGTACTGGCCGCGCAGGTAAAGAAGGCCAAGCAATTTCGTTTGTAAGCCGTGAAGAAGAAAACATGTTGTTTGAAATTGAAACCTTAATTGGTCAAAAAATTAAACGTGTTTACTTAGAAGGCTATGCAGTAAGTAACCGTGAAGTGTTAATTGATAAAATTGGCAAAAAGCCTGCACACTTACGTCGAACTCGTGCTAATAAGCCATCTGGTCAAGCAACTGGCGAAGCAAGAGCAGTAAATCGCTCACGTATTTCTAAAATACGTAAAAGCTTAAAAGGCGAAAAACTGTCGCTTAAAAAGTAATTAATAATGCGCTAACCTAATATGGTTATTTGCAGTTACAAAAAAACCTGAGCTTGCTCAGGTTTTTTTGTGGCTTAATTTAATAAAACGCTTATTTTGCGTTTTCTAGCATTGAAAGCGCCACCGCTTCAGCGGCTTTAATACCATCAATACCTGCCGATAAAATACCACCGGCATAGCCTGCGCCTTCGCCAGAAGGGTAAAGCCCTTTAGTATTAATACTTTGAAGTGTTTTATCGCGCTTAATACTTACCGGCGAAGAGGTACGTGTTTCTACACCTGTTAGTAAGCCATCATTAGTTGAAAAACCACGAATTTGCTTATTAAATGCCGGAATTGCTTCACGCAGAGCATCAATTGCATATTTAGGTAATACATTGGCTAAATCGGTTAATTTAATACCCGGCGTGTAAGATGATTGCACATCGCCTAAAGCTGATGACGATTTACCCTTTAAAAAGTCGCCAATAAGTTGTGCTGGCGCATCGTAATTACTGCCGCCAAGTTCGTATGCTTGTTTTTCAAGTTTACGTTGTAACTCAATACCCGCTAATGGGTGACCTGGGAAGTCTTGCTCTGGCGAAATACCCACAACAATAGCGCTGTTTGCATTGCGTTCACTACGTGAATATTGGCTCATACCATTGGTAACAACTAGGCCTTCTTCAGAGGTAGCTGCAACCACAGTCCCCCCTGGGCACATACAAAAACTATATACAGTACGGCCATTATCACAGTGGTGAACTAGTTTGTAATCAGCAGAGCCTAAAATGGGGTTACCTGCATTGTCGCCAAAGCGGCACTCATCGATCATAGATTGCTTATGCTCGATTCTAAAGCCCACCGAAAATGGTTTAGCTTCCATGTAAATACCTTTTTTATATAGCATATCAAAGGTATCACGGGCACTGTGGCCCACAGCAAGCACTACATGGCGGGTATTTAGCTGCTCGCCATTTGACAGGGTTAAGCCCGTTACTTGGCCGTCTTCTAAATGAATATCGTCTACGCGAGTGCTAAAGCGAATTTCGCCGCCTAGCTCTACAATATGCGCGCGCATTTTTTCAATCATAGTTACCAGTTTAAAGGTTCCTATGTGCGGCTTACTTACGTATAAAATTTCTTCTGGCGCGCCAGCGGCAACAAACTCGGTAATAACTTTACGGCCATAATGTTTTGGATCTTTTACTTGGCTGTATAATTTACCGTCGGAGAATGTACCTGCGCCGCCTTCACCAAATTGTACATTTGACTCGGTATTTAGGGCACGCTTACGCCAAAAGCCAAAGGTATCTTTAGTGCGCTCGCGTACTTCTTTACCACGCTCTAATATTATTGGCTTAAAGCCCATTTGTGCCAACACTAAACCCGCAAATAAACCACAAGGGCCAAAGCCTATTACGACAGGGCGCTCTTTTAAATCGTTATTTGCCTGGGCAACAAACTTATAAGCGGTGTCGGGTGCTACTTTTACATGCTGATCTTTGGCAAAGGTAGTGAGCAACTGCTCTTCGTTATCAACGCTTATATCTAAGGTATAAATAAGTAAAATAGCTGTTTTTTTACGGGCATCGTAACCACGTTTAAACACATTAAAACTATGTAACTGTTCTGGCGTTATTTTTAGCTTACTGACAATAGCATCTTTAATTGCATTTTCGTCATGATCTAGCGGTAGTTTTATTTCGGTTAAACGTATCATTTTGTCTCTTTTAGGTGTCTTAGCGGGCTTTTAATTACCGCTCACAATAAGGGGAGTAGCGCAAATTGCACCACAAAACATAAGGCGCTTATTTTACGTTAAATTACGCTATTATGGCACTTATATATTGTATTTTAGCCTTGGTTGGGTATGATCCGCCGTTGTCGTTATAAAACCTTAGGCATTGAACCATTATGGCATTTGTAGTCACCGAAAATTGTATTAAATGTAAGTACACAGATTGCGTATCAGTGTGCCCAGCAGATGCATTTTTTGAAGGCCCTAACTTTTTAGCTATAAGCCCAATTGATTGCATTGACTGTGGTTTATGCGTACCTGAATGTTCAGCTGATGCTATTTATCAAGAAGATGAATTACCAGAGTCACAACAAGAGTTTACCGAGCTAAATGCCGAACTTGCGCTTATATGGCCACGCATTACCCAGGCAAAACCAGCCCCAGATGATGCTGATGAGTGGAATGGTATTGCTGATAAACTCAAGCTTATTGAAACCTAATCGCTGCGCTTAAATACTTCTTTATTATTAATTAGTTAATGTTATGCAAAAAAATCTTTGCAAGGTGTTAACAAACCCACTGGTATAAACTACAATCCACGCCAGAAATTACTCTTATTGAGTAATTTAAGTCTAAATGGATGTTTATGCAGTACTTAATAATAATAAAAAAACAATCAGTGCTCTTTATTTTAAGCTTTTGCTTTCTTTTACTCACCACTCCCAGCGCGCTTGCCAATAAACAACACTATTCACTCACGCGTATTAATAAAAATATAACAGTAGATGGGGTAATGAATGAGGCGCATTGGCAAGATGCCACGCGTATTGCATTACAATACCAAGATGAGCCAGATGAAAAAGGTGCGCCGCCGGTAAAAACCGATGCTTATATATACGAAGACGGCAGTAACTTATATGTAGCGTTTGTTGCACACGATCCCGACCCAACACACATTCGCGCTGCACTGCGAGATCGCGATACCCTGTGGCAAGATGATACCGTAGCACTGGTAATTGATACCTTTAATGATGAGCGCTCTGGTTATGAATTTTATGTGAACCCGCTAGGGGCTCAGGGCGATATTCGTATGACCGACACCGATGGCTGGCAACAAGACCTTTCTTGGAATGCCATTTGGGATAGCGCAGGTAAGATTACTGAGCAAGGCTATGTGGTAGAAATGCGCATTCCTTTTAAAGCTCTGCGTTTTGCACAAAATAAGGAGCAATTAACTTGGGGTTTTGCCCTAATGCGCAATTATCAACGAGATGTGCTTTATCAGTTATCGAACGTTGGGTTTGATCGCGATATTAAGTGCAGCCTTTGCCAGTTTGATAAACTTACCGGCTTTGAAAAAATAGCGGCCAGTAAAAACCTGCAATTAACGCCTACTTTAACTGCGCTGCGTAACGATACCAAATCACAGTTACCGGGTGATTGGGAAAATGGCAATGTAAACGCCGAAGTGGGTATTGATTTACGCTGGGGCTTAAGCCAAGACGCCGTTATAAACGCCACTATAAATCCTGACTTTTCGCAAGTAGAAACCGACTCCCTGACGCTGGATATTAATACCACTTACTCAATTTACTATGAAGAAAAGCGGCCGTTTTTTTTAGACGGTGCGTCATATTTTAAAAGTAGTTTATTTGAGCTTTTATATACTCGTACCATTGCAGAGCCTAACCTAGGCGCCAAATTAACCGGTAAAACAGCTAATCACAGTTATGCGGTTATGTTTGCCGATGATGACAATAGCAATATTTTACTGCCAACTAATCAGGGCTCTGGATTTGCAAGCTTAAACGAAAATACCAAAGCGGCAGTAGCGCGTTACCAGTACGATATTGGCCAGCAAGGCACAATAGGGGTTTCAAGTACGCATCGTGAAGGGGATGACTACCGCAATACGGTTTTATCACTTGATGGTAGTTACTGGTTTAACCAATCAGACACGTTAAGTTATCAAGTTGCGAGCAGTGATACCCGCAACTCAACATTTTTAGTTGAAAATTATAACCTGTCGCAAACGCAATCCGATCAAGCGTATGCAATTAAGCTTACCCGCGATAAACGCGATTATAAATTATTTGCGGAGTACGAAAACATTGGCGCAGATTATCGTACCGATTTAGGTTATCAAGCTAAGGTCGATTACGAAAAAGTTGTATTAGGGGGCGGGCAAACCTGGTATCGAGGTGAAAATGATTTAGTTACCTCTTGGTCATACGTAGCTGATTGGGATAAAACCTGGGCGCAAAATGGCGATTTACTCGAACAAGAGTATGAAGGTTATTTAAGCTTTAAAGGCCAAAAGCAGTCTATTTTCGAAATAGGGCTGATACATAGGTATGAAAATTATAATACTAATTTTTACAATCAAAACATTGGTTATATTTACAGCGGATTTAAGCCAACAAAAGATCTCAGATTGTCTTTGTATGTTGAATACGGGAGTCGCATTGATTACAGTAATGAGCAGCTAGGTGACGCTTTTGATACCCAAACTCAAGCTGTGTGGGATATAAACAACCATTGGCAAGTTGATGTAAAACATAGCTACAGCCAATTAGACAATCCACAAGGGGAGCGTGTGTTTACAGCTAACCTGATTGATTTTAGGCTTTACTATAAATTTAATATGCGCTCAATGCTAAAGCTTATTTGGCAATTTGAAGATATTGATCGCAACGAAAATGCTTATTTTTATCAAGTGAGCCAAATTAATAAAGATTACGGCAGCCAACTTGTTTATTCGTACAAAATTAATGCGCAAACATTATTTTACTTAGGGTATTCAGATAAAGGTTCCCAAGATGATTCACTTAAAAGCATAGAGCGTGATCAGCGCACCTTGTTTACTAAAGTAAGTTACGCATGGCAGCTTTAAAATACACTTAATTAGATAATAATGAGTACCTTGCAATCCTTAAGGATTGTACAATAACTTAATTAGTAGTAAAAACAGCGTATATGATGTTTTATTTGCTTATGCTTTAATATGTTAACAACCTTAGATGGACCTTTTAGTGAATAAATTAAAATCTATAAATGTAATTATAATAATGGCTATTTCTTTATGTTTTAGTATTAATATAGGTATAAGTAATCAGATAGATAAAATTAATTTATTTCATTCTAATATCGATGTTCGTCACTTTGAAATAAATACCACTCCATTGACATTGGCCCCTTGGTATAACCCAGTATTAAATGGCTATTATATTGTTAAGCAAAACAATATAACTTTTATAGTATTAAAAACCAGCGAAACAGAATTTATAGCGGTTAAAGCTAACGATTTAATTTTAATTACGCTTACATCCCCACGAAACCTATTTATATTTTTTGTAATCTTTCTTAGTGGCTTTGTGTACTTAAAAAAAGAGCGTAAAAAACATTACTACACCAGTAAAATTACTCATCTTAATCAACAAGCTGATACGTTACTCAAAGCATTTAACTTACAAACAAAGTCAGCAGCTAGCGCTAATAGTATTACAAGGCTGAGTGAGTCTATAAACACCCTTAACAGCCATGTTGAGCACTATGTAAAGCAAACTCAAACCAGTATTTACCAAGATAAACTCACCCTATTAATAGATCGTCATGCCTATATTAAACATATAGATAGACAAATTAGCCAAGTAAGTGTCGAAAATTTAAAATGTGCTTTATTGTTTATTGATTTGGATGGTTTTAAAAAAGTAAATGACTCTTTTGGGCATAGTTTTGGTGACGAAATATTAGTTCAAGTGGCAACCCGTTTAGCCAACGTATTACGCCATAATAAGTTAAATAACATAAATCTAGCTAACCAGTTAGAGCAAAATTTATCTCGACTAGGGGGCGATGAGTTCTCTATTTTTATAGAATCAGTTGAGTCAGAAGCGCAAGTTTTAGATGTTGCAAGGCATGTATTAAACGAGTTAGAAAAAGACTTTGTGTTAGGTAATAAAATTATAAAAATAAGTGCCAGCATAGGTATTGCAAAATACCCAGAGAGTGCCTCAACGCCTCAAGCTTTACTGCAACTTGCAGATGTAGCTATGTATAGAGCAAAGCACGATGGTAAAGGTATTTTTAAAGTGTACTCTCCCGAAATGGGTAATAAAATGCGCCGCTATCATTATTTGTTAGAAGAGCTGCGTTTAGCGGTTGCCCGCAAAGACTTTTATTTAAACTTTCAACCTATCGTACATGTTGAAGATTGCATGATAGATTATTTTGAAGCACTAACACGTTGGAACCATTCAATTGAGGGGATGATTTCGCCCGTTGAATTTATTCCTATAGCAGAGGAGTCTAATTTGATTTTAGAATTAGGCGATTGGATTATGCTAGAGGCATGTAGACAAATGGCTGCATGGCATAATGCTGGTTTGCGCAAAGTCAGAATATCGGTAAACGTGTCGGGCGTGCAGCTAAAACATAGATCTATATATGACTGGGTTATGGCAACCCTTACCAAAACCGGGCTGTCACCTAATTCACTGATGCTAGAAATTACAGAATCAACACTTATAAAAGCAGATGCTTTTATAATTAAAGAGCTTGAAAAATTACGTAAAGAGGGCATTACTATTGCCATTGATGATTTTGGTACTGGTTTTAGCTCTTTAAGTACCTTGGCTGATTTACCTATAGATGTGATTAAAATTGATCGCTCTTTTATTACTCAAGCAAATAAAAGTAAAAAGTATCTAGATATATTAAATACTATTTGCGAACTCGGACAAAAGCTTGGACTTAAAATAGTGGCCGAAGGTGTAGAAGAGCCCGCACAGTTTGAATTAGTAAAGCGTATTGGTGTGAACTCTGTACAAGGCTATTTAGTAAGTAGGCCAGAGTCATCTGTTAATGTAGGTAATAAACTACTCAACAAAAATGTGAGCAATATGTCAGGCTCAGGAACCAGCGCCTGGGAAATAAGTAGTTAGTTCACCTGAACTCCGGATAATAAACCTATCTCAAGCAGCTATTTTCAGCGCTAACTACGTTGAATTTACTGCAATAGGCCAGCTATTGACGCGTAAATACGCCTTGTTTTCACTGAAAATCTCTGGCTAGAGAAAATAAAGTTAAATATAACTATAACTATGATTCAATACGTTAGTAAGTCTCTTAACCAGAGTTCAAGTTAATTGCATATTTTACAGCCGCACATAAAAATGCCACTTAACTTAAGTGGCATTTTTTGCTAAGTAATAGCATTCATTTAATTAAGTTTATAAATTAAACGTACGTGAAACGGCCAGTACTAGGCGCTCATCTGCGTAGTCGTAATCTAAGCTGGTGTTCTCAGCGGCAACTTCAATATTAAAGCCTTCGTAGCTAGTTTGGTATGCTAAGCGGTAATGGTTGTAAGATTTTTTTTCATTGCTATCCCATGCGTATTTTTTACCGTCTAATGAGTTCGAAATATCAAAACTTGCACGTAGCGCATGGTTAGGTGCTAACTCATATGTATGTGCTATTTGCGATATAACATGACTTGCACCACTGCCAAAGTAATCCCAGCTGTACCAAAAGTTAAGCTCTGTTTGGCCATAATCACTCGCATAGCCAAATTTAGTATAGGCTTCGCCATAATTACCATCACTATTATTGCCTTGGTAAGTGTAATAAGCAATACCGTAATCAGCACTAAAGCGTTCATTAAGCTGAATGTATCTACCTACATAAGCATCAAGTTCGAAATCAGTGTCATCACCAAAATCTACATTAGAGGCCCAAACACCTGCATATACACCGTTATCAAAAGCGTAATCAAGGCTTGCTTGAATTGCAGGGTCGTTATCTGTTTGCGTTACACCATTGAAAGTATAGTCAGAAGCGGCAGTAATGGTTGTTGACCAATTAGCCGCTGCAGTTGTAGATAAAAGTGTAAAAGGTAAAGCGATAAAAAGTTGTTTTAGTTTATTATTCATAATGTTGTTCCTAGCTCATATTTTCAATTTTGGTGTAATCAATTTTGTTTGCTTTTGGTGAGCCTATAATGTCGTTCACCGTTTTTAATTTGTTGTAGCCAATATAAGCAATACAAATAAAGAACAAGGCAATAACTAATGCGCCAACCCATTGAATTTGTAAAAACTCTAACTTAAATAGTAATGTTAACAACGACAAAGCAACGATATTCATAGTTAAGTATTTAAATTTACCTAAGCGTTTAACCGTCAAGTTTAAGTTATCTGTGTATAACCGGATAAGCGAATCAAGAGAGTTAATTACAAAAATAATACCAACAAATACCATGGCAAAGTTTTTAATACCTTCAGTAGGAATACCAGCTTCGTGGTAGTGATAAAGCACACTAAACCAGATAGCAATTGGAATTGATGGGAAAATCAACATCGCAGCCAATACTTGATATGTTCTTAATCCACCCACAAAGCGTGCAGTAAATTGACCTATCATAATGCTCCATGCAAACCACCAAAATAAATAAAACTCATGATAGTCATTCAGCGGTAAAACAAACTCATTAATATTGGCAAAATAAGTACCAATAGCGCCTAAGTTATTCGAAAAGGCAGACAATTCACTGTCACCAAATACAAATGCACCCGCCCACATAAAGGCAATGAGCGCTAAAAACATCCAAGTAGTAGAAATACTTAAAATACGTACATACTTAATGTCGGTACTCGAGTAGGCAGCAAACGATATTGCAGCCAACACAATTAAATAAAACACCGGAATAACACTCGAACCATCGCCTAAATCGGGTAAGTACCAAGGTAAATTAGTCAGTAGTAGGTAAGCAGTAAATGCACAGGTGCCAATGATGACAACGTTATTAATAAACTTAACCCAAGGAATGTCGAAAAATTTAACTTTAGGTTCTATTACACAGAAATAAAAGCACGTAAGAAAGTAAAATCCCCAGATTAAAAACCCCCAATAGCCAAACTCAATAGCTAGCGGATTGGCAAATGCGTACTCTGGGCTTGCTTTTATGTCTGCATAACCGGCAAATTCGGTTAACGGAAACATAATAAGGCCAACATCTAGGCCTGAGGTAAATAATATGGCTATAAAGGTAAATGTTCTAACAGGCGTTACGCCAACAACACGTACATTGCCCCATTTAAATAAAATAGCGATTACAGCTAATAAGGTGAAAATAATCCCAGCACTAAGCCAAATAGTCATTATCGCCCTCCCAAAATAAATAAAAGTAATTCATAAATACTCCGTTTATTGTTTTTTCTCGCGTTAACACAACATAACCAATTTATATCGTGAGCCACGGCGAGTCTCACAAAGGCTTAACGACCTAAGTAGTTAAACCTTTGCTAATGGCTTAATTTATATCTTGCTATTACGTTGTGTTGTTTGCCAGTCAGCGCTCATTGCTACTGGTGCATTGAGCTTCGCTAATGGCTTATTACCTAAAATAATATCAGCGGCTTTTTCGGCCACCATAATGGTAGGGCCGTTTAAGTTACCGTTTGGTATGGTTGGAAATATAGACGAGTCAACTACACGTAAACCTGCGATCCCATGTACTTGGGTGTCTGAATTAACGACTGCCAGCTCATCTTCACCCATTTTGCAAGAGCAAGAAGGGTGATAAGCGCTTTCAACCGTTTGACGGACAAAGGCATCTATTTCTTCATCGGTTTGAATATGCTTACCTGGCTGAATTTCTTCATCGCGATAATCATCAAAGGCACTTTGCTCAATAATTTCACGGGTTAGGCGTACACAGGCTCTAAAGCCTTCAATGTCATCTTGGTGTTGTAGGTAATTAAACACAATTTTAGGTGGTTGCTCAGGATCAGCCGATGCAACAGTAACGCTGCCGCGGCTTTTAGGCTTGTTATGGCCAACATGCACCTGAAAACCATGGCCGTCAAAGGCACTACGTCCGTCGTAGCGCATTGCGGCAGGTAAAAAATGGTATTGCAAGTCTGGCCATTCAACTCCAGGCTTAGAGCGAATAAAAGCACAGGATTCAAAGTGATTTGTCGCGCCCAGACCCTTGCGGGTTAATAACCAACGCGCACCAATTAAACCTTTTGAAATTAACCCTAATTTACCGTTTAGGGTAATAGGTTGTTTGCACTTATATTGAAAGTAAAACTCAAGATGATCTTGTAAGTTTTGGCCTACACCGGGTAAATGATGTTTTACCTCAATGCCCGCTTTTTTAAGTACTTCGCTATCGCCAATACCCGACAGCTGTAAAATATGTGGCGAGCCAATAGAGCCGGCGCTTAATATCACTTCTTTTGCAGCAACAGCGGTTTTAACTTCGCCATTTACTTTGTATTCAATACCAGTGGCTTTTTTGCCCTCTAAAATAATGCGCTGGGCAAGTGCACCGGTAACAATAGTTAAATTACTACGCGATTTAACTGGATCTAAGTATTCACGTGCGGCTGAACTGCGTACACCGTCTTTTACCGTCATGTGCATCGGCCCAAAGCCTTCTTGCTGCGAGGCATTGTAGTCGTTAGTGTGTGCGTAACCCGCTTCAATACCCGCTTTAATAAAGGTGCAGTACAAAGGGTTTTTCATTTCGTTACCGTTATTAACGCCCAGCGGGCCTTTACCGCCGCGGTACTGATTTTCACCTAAGTAAAAGCTTTCTGCTTTTTGAAAATACGGTAAACACGACTGGTAATCCCAGCCGTTTGCGCCATTGTGTTGCCATTCGTCAAAGTCTTTTGCATGGCCGCGTACATACACCATGCCATTAATAGATGACGAACCACCGAGTACTTTACCACGCGGACAATGCATTTCGCGGTTGTCTAAATGTGGCTCAGGTTGGGTATGAAACTGCCACGCATATTTATCGCTATTCATTGGAATAGAAAGTGCGGTAGGCATTTTTATAAAAATGCTTTTATCACTGCCACCCGTTTCTAGTAGTAATACACGGGTGTTTTTATCAGCCGATAAGCGATTTGCTAACACACAACCTGCAGAGCCTGCGCCCACTATAATATAGTCATACGAATTACTCATAATCAGTATCCTTTAAAATGGGCTTTCTATGTTGGCCATACCAACATAAACAGATTTAGTTTGCGTGTAAGTATCGAGGGTTTCTATGCCGTTTTCGCGGCCAATGCCCGATTGCTTGTAGCCACCCACTGGCATTTCTGCTGGCGAGTTACCATACGCGTTAATCCAACAAATACCCGCTTGTAGTTGATGAATAACACGGTGTGCACGCTTAATATCGCTAGTAAATACACCTGCAGCTAAGCCAAGGTGAGTACCGTTTGCACGTTTAATCACATCGTCTTCGTCATCAAATACCAGCACGCTCATTACTGGGCCAAATATTTCTTCTTTAACTATGCACATGTCATCGTTGCAATCAATAAACACAGTAGGGGCAACAAAGTAGCCGTTAGGTGCAGATGCAGGTGAAAGTGTTGTACCACCGGTTAGTAGCGTTGCGCCCTCTGCAATACCTTTATTAACGTAGCTCATTACTAAGTCTTGATGCTTTTTAGAAATTAGCGCGCCAAAGTTAGTATTTAAATCTTGCGGATCGCCGGCAATAATATTTTGTTCAGTACGGGTTTTAAGCTCATCAATAAATTGTTGATATACATTTTTATGAACATAAATACGGGTACAATTAGTACATACTTCGCCTTGAGTATAAAAGTTGCCTAACATTGCAGCACTTACTGCTTGTTCAATATTGGCATCATCAAATACAATTAATGGCGACTTACCACCAAGCTCCATGGTGACATCTTTTAAAGATCCCGCAGCGCTCGCAACTACTTTTTTACCTGTACCCACTTCACCAGTAAATGATACTTTATCTATATCAGTATGCTGTGTTAGCCACTGGCCTACATCGCCGGCGCCTTGTACTACATTAAATACACCTGCGGGTACGCCAGCTTCTACAAAAATTTCAGCTAGCTTAATTGCGCCAAGTGGCGTTTCTTCCGATGGTTTAAAAATAAACGCATTACCAGCAGCAAGGGCAGGGCCCGACTTCCAACAGGCAATTTGTAGCGGGTAGTTCCATGCACCTATACCAGCGCAAATACCTAAAGGCTCTCTACGGGTATAGTAAAAGTCGCTGCCAACCATTTGTTGTTGACCAACTTGTGCCGGTGCTAAACCAGCAAAGAACTCAATAACATCAGCGCCTGTTTCAATATCTACACAGTTTGCTTCTTGCATTGGTTTACCGGTATCAAGTACTTCTACCAGCGCTAACTCATCGTTGCGCTCGCGTAAAATTGCTACGGCCTTGAGTAAAATGCGACTGCGCTCAATTGGCGACATAGCCGACCACTGAGCAAAACCTTGCTTTGCACTTGCAATGGCAGCGTTTTGAATAAACTCGTCAGCAATTTCTACTGCATAAATAACTTCACCCGTAGCTGGGTTGGTTACATCAAATGTTTTGCCGCTTTGATTTGCAAGGAAATGGCCGTTAATAAAATTTTGATAGACAGGTGTTGTCACGCTAGGCTCCATATTGCTTGATGAGTGAATGCACATAACTTTTTGCTAGCTTTTCACTGTGATTAAACTGATGTTCGTTTGATTTACTAAGTACTGCTCGCAACCATAGGCCGTCGATCATGGCGGCGCTAAGTTCGGCAGCTTGTTTTGCTTGCTCAGTGGGCATTAATTGCTTAAATGAAAATGCTAAATTACTTTGCAAGCGTTTGCTGTTTACATTTTGTAGCCGGTGTAATTCGGCATCATGCATTGATTGTGCCCAAAAGCTCAACCAAGTTCGTGTGGTGTCTGAACGCTGTTGCACAAGTGCAAAGTTGGCTTCAATAATAAACATTAAGCGCTGCGTCGCGTTGGTATTTGCTTCAAGTTTGCAAACAAGCTCCTGTTTTAAACTCGTAAGTAAATACCTGACCGTTGCTTCAATTAATCCCTGCTTACCACCAAAGTAATGACTAATAATGCCAGAGGATAATCCCGCATTTCTACTGATACTGTTAATAGTGGTTGCCTGTAAACCGCGCTGTGCAACCGACTCAATTGTTGCGTCAATTAGCTGCTGACGTCTTATAGGTTCCATTCCAACTTTAGGCATATTTATTATTAATTGACCGTTCAATAAACATAAGTTTAAGATAATAGCTCTAACAATTCAAGGCGCAGGTAAATGATCGGATGCCAAAATGTAGATGAATCATTAACAAATAAGGTAGTCTAGTATACGTAAATAACAAACATTGAAATTGTTTTATATTCATTAAAAACAAGTATTTATGTATTATATTATCGCGAGGTAAGTGAGGGTTATTTTTGCTAAGAAATAAAATGTAAATAATTTCAAATAATATGCTTAGTACGGTAATCATTAGAGCACTAACGGTATGTGTTGCTGTTTATATAGCCAAAATTGCAATGGATATAATTATAACAACAGGCTGGTTTTATAAAGTTAATGTAAATATAGCAAAGCAAAAAGGGCTAATATATATACAAAGCAGAGGTATTGTTACAGCTTAATTTAAGGCGCTAATATACCTTTGAACAAAAGAGGATAACGCCTAAGACGATTTCCAATGTAGTCATCGGCCATAATTTGTGCGCAAATTTCATCCATGTTATTACATGCTGCAAACACCCAGTCAAATCGCTCAATAGCGAGAAGAAAGCCTTTTTTTAAATGGGTTTGGGTACGGTAGTAAGCTAGGTTGTGGCGAATAATTTCGAGCTTGTGCGGATTAGCTTCAAGCTCAATAATTACTTGCGTAATAAAGGAAGTATTGAGCTTGCTAGTGGCGCGTTTTTAAGCCTGGGTGGCAGCATTAGGTTTCATTGGCAATATTGTGTAATTTTTTTAAAAAGTCATCTTTGTGTTTTTCATGTTCGTAATCAAGATGATACGTATTATGAAAACCAAAGCGCAGTTCTACCCCGCTGCCTTGTAAATAAATGGTATAACCGTCTGCGTCTGAATACGCGGTAACGCCTTGATAATGCTTACCATCATCCTGCATTTCGCCGCGTTGTATTATGCGTTCATACACAGCTAAAATTTGCTTGTTGTCGATTTCATTTTTCATTAATTAATCCTTAACTTTGCAAGTGTATACGTATTAGATATGTGGCCCGATCATCTTAAAAACAATGGTTAAAAAATGATGATATTACTTTGTAATTTGGTTATTTTAAATTATGCTCAGAATTCATTATTTGTTGAGCTTACACCATGATAGACAAGGCGTTACTACTTAAAACTCGTGAATTATCAGATCAATTAGTTGCCCTGCAAACACCTATAAGAATACTGGATGCGATTAATTGGGATAAACAAATTAAAGAAGAATTTTTTAGACAGAAATGTCAAAAAAATCCACTTATCGATCGTGCTTATTATCAGCAGCGCGATTTAGGATTTGTGCCCAGCGAACTACGCCAAGCATTTTCTACTTTGCAGCGTAACATTATTAACCAGTTAGGACAGCTAAATCCAATAGCTCAATATATGGGAAAAATGTGCAGCGAGTATAAAACAGTATTAAGCATGCTGGAATATCGAGGAACGCCTGAGTTTCATGACTTATCAGTAGAGCTATTCGGGCATCCTAAAGATTTGTTTCATGCTGGTGAGCCTTCACTTACTGAGCTGGCAAACATGTTAGAGCGGCCGCTTAAAAACTTATTAATTGCAGATATACTGCCAGACGATCCTAAAAATATAGCAGCCAGCGATGCCGTGCGTATTTTATCGGAGCAAGTTAATGCCAGTATGGTGGGGATCAACGTAGAGGTAATGCTAAGCGATGGCATAGTGAGTGATGCAGCCGCCGGGGCTAATAACATTAAACTTAATAAAGATGTGAAGTTTTCGCAGCGTGAACTCGATATTTTAGAAGTACACGAAGGCTGGATACACGTAGGCACGACGCAAAATGGCCTAGCGCAACCTTACTTAACCTGTTTAAGTAAAGGCACGCCTAGCTCTACAGTGACCCAAGAGGGCCTTGCGGTATTAACCGAAATTATCACCTTAAAATCAACACCACGGCGCTTATCTAAATTAGTTAATCGTATTCAAGCGGTAACCAAGGTAATTGATGGTGCTGAATTTGTTGATATTTACCGCGACTATGTAGCGCAAGGATTATCGCAAGATGAAAGCTATACCCTAGCTCAGCGTGTATTTAGAGGCAGCACACCCACAGGTTTACCGTTTACTAAAGACATTGCCTACATTAAAGGCTTTGTTTTGGTGTACAACTTAATCCGGGTTGCCATACAACTGGGCCGAATCGATCAACTGCCTTTATTACTGGTGGGAAAAATATCGATTGATGACTTTAGGCTGATTACGCAACTGCATAGTTTAGGAGTAATCGAATCGCCTAAGTTTGTACCGCCACATTTTAAAGACTTACGCGGTTTAGCAACTTGGCTCAGTTTTGGGCGCTTTATTGGTGACTTGTCGTTTGAACAATTAGAAAACGATTATAAGCCGCTGTTTTTATAATAACCACAGGGAGCTTGTCTCCCTTAAAGCAAAAAAAACGCAGTTGGAATGAGCAACTGCGTTTAAGTATATAGTTACAAGCCAACGTAACTATAGTTGAGGAAATTTTGTTAGCAATTAGCCAATTAAAACTTGGCATGTAGTTGCTGATTTGCCTTGCTACAAACTAGGTTTGTAATCTACTCGGATTGACTATAATCAAGAAGCGGCGAAATAATAAAACGTGTTTTTAATTTGTGCAATAGTTAATTTAAAATAACTTGTAATTAATTTAAGTTAATATAAAACAGTAGTTTGGGTTATTAATTTAAATAATCTTATCGATAAGTAAAATTAATCGAAAGCGCCATTACGTTAGTAAATCTCTTCACCAGAGTTCATATTAAATAGGCATAAAAAAAGCCCTTTACGGGCTTTTTAAAAAGTAACTTAATACAGGCTATTTAGCGCGCATTGGTACTTTCAAAAATTTTATCGGCAGAGGCTGCTACAAATCCGGTGTAAAGCTCACCATCTGCTTTAGGGTAGCGAATAGCAAACTCATAAAAACAGCTAGGAATGCTCATTTCACCATCGCTAAAGCTCACTGAGTACTCATCAGCAAGTGTTGACGATTGCTCAAGTAATACCTCTGGCGAACCTTTTACTTCGCCGCCTGAGCTGTTAAGTGTAAAGCCTGCATCTTTTAGCGCTTGGTTAACATCTTCAATGTTATCAAACTTATCAAGGGTATTAATATTTACCGTAAAGTGATTAGCTCGGTAACCCCATGCCGACATCCACGCTGCGTATTCGCTCTCGGCAAGAAGTTGCTTATAAGTGTCTGTGCTTACTTGCCAGTGCGTGCCTGAGTATAAAAAGTTATCGGCAGTCACTGCGTTTTCGTCAATTTGGCTTACCATATCATTTACAATTGCTTGTAACTCAGGAGAGCATTTATCGACCAACAACTCAGAAATAAATACTTTTGGCTGCGTTAAATCGCTATGCTCGTAGTGCTTTGCGTATAGCTTTTTAGCTTCAAAGTGATACTCACCACATTCTTTATAACCCAAAGCTAAAAAGTGTGCTGCCAGCTTTTCTAAGCCCACTTTTTCAATGTTAAAGGTACGCAGAGCAATATGATCGTTAATAATGTCATCTTTTTGCGTTGAACCTAATAGATCATGAATTTTGTCTGCCGATGGCGTTACGTTTAAGTAGTTTTGCCATAGGTTATCAAATAATGTATTTACATCAGTATGCATTTTAAATCCTTAAATTTTGTTATATACCTAACGTTAGTTAAGTTGTATTTATTCAATTATTAAGCCCGGCGCGAGGGTTTGCGGTAAGGTTACTTTGTCTGATTCAACAGAAGCTACCGGGTAGGCGCAATAATCGGCAGCGTAATAGGCGCTTGCTCTGTGATTACCACTTGCGCCAATGCCACCAAATGGTGCAGCGCTAGACGCACCGGTAATGGGGCGATTCCAGTTAACAATGCCAGCACGAATACGCTTTAAAAAATGGCTATAATCGTGTTCGCTATCGGCGAGTAGGCCGGCAGATAAACCAAAGCTGGTGTTATTTGCTTCATTAATGGCGCTGTCAAAATCGCTGTAACGGTATACTTTTATTAAAGGCCCAAAATGCTCTTCATCTGGCATATCGCTAACATTAGTTACATCAATAATACCTGGGCTGACAAAACCAGTGCCTGGTTTTAATTGCTTAAGTTCAACTAAAATCTCGGCGCCTTTTGCGACAAGTTCATTTTGCGCAGCGACCATACCTAATGCTGCTTTTTCGCTGATCATAGCACCCATAAATGGCTGCTCTGTTGCAAAGCTGTCATCAACTACAATATTGTTAGTGGCGCTAATAAGCTTAGCTAAAATGGTATCGCCATTACTCGAATTTTCAATAAATACACGGCGTGCACACGTACAACGTTGGCCTGAGGTAATAAAGCCTGATTGAATAATGTCGTGTACTGCAGCACTAATATCGTTTACGTCTTTAATTATAAGCGGGTTATTGCCGCCCATTTCAAGCGCTAAAATTTTACCCGGGTGGCCAGCAAACTGTTTATGTAATAAATGACCCGTATTAGAACTACCGGTAAAAAATAAGCCATCTATGTCTTGGTGAGCGGCCAATGCCTTACCCGTTTCAATTTCGCCTTGTACTAGGTTAATTACACCAGCAGGTAAACCTGCCTTTAACCACAGCGATAAAGTAAATTGTGCTACATGAGGAGTAAGCTCTGAGGGTTTAAATACCACAGTGTTACCCGCTAAAATAGCTGGCACAATATGCCCGTTAGGCAAGTGCCCAGGGAAGTTATAAGGGCCAAAAATAGCCACTACACCGTGCGGTTTATGCCTAATAAATGCTTTTGCACCAGGCATTGGGTTTTCTGTGGTGCCGGTACGCTCATTATATGCTTTTACCGAAATAGCGACTTTACCTGTCATCGCGCCTACTTCAGTACGGGTTTCCCATAAAGGCTTCCCGGTTTCTTGGGCAATAATAACGGCAAACTCTTCGCTGTGTTCTTTTAGTTGTGCAGCAAAGCTCTCTAGTATAGTAATACGCTGCTCAAGCGGGGTATCGGCCCATTGTAACTGCGCGGCTCTTGCTGCTTTTATTGCGCTATTTACTTGCTCAGCACTGGCGCCATTACCTTGCCAAACTGTTTCGCCATTGCTTGGATTAATTGAGGCAAACGCGGGGCCTTGGCCTGCTTGCCATTGGTTATTTATAAGTTGTGTATTCATATATATTTACAGACGAAAGAATCGTGCTGCATCTCCTTGGCTTAACTTAAGTGCATCAGCCACTGCTTGGCTAATGATTAACGTATGCTTTGCATGATTATAATGCGCGTGTTTAGTAAATGTAGCTCTAAAGTCACTCACACCATGATTACAAATAGCGAGCGTGTCGGAACTGTTTTGTGTTATGTGCTCAAGTTCACCTATGGTAATAGGGCACACTTGAGACTCGCGAATACTGCGAATATTACCTAGCTTAGCTTCTACAGTGGGGCCGGCATCAAATAAGTCAACATAGCCGCGATGCTCAAAACCTTCTTTTTCGAGGAGTTTAAGCGCGGGTTTGGTTTTTTCATGAACATGACCGATCACAGCTTGGGCTTTTTTACTCAGTAAATTTACGTAAATAGGGTACTTAGGCATGAGCTCGCTAATAAACACCTTGTCGCCTAAACCGACTAAATGATCAGCTTGTGGAAACTCAATACTAAAAAAGTGCTCTTGTAGCCATTGCCAAAATGGTGAGTGGCCATGCTCGTCGCTTACACCGCGCATCTCGGCAATGACGGTATCGGCAAAGCGTTCGCTGTGCTGCGCCATAAACAAAAAGCGCGAGCGCGATAAAAAGCGCCCAGTTAAGCCTGTACGGCTGTCTTCACGTAAAAACAAAGTGCATATTTCAGAGCAACCCGTGTAGTCGTTACACATGCTCAAAATATCAACTGTATTGTATACATTTAGTGTAGGCGAGTGATGCACTGTTTTACCTAAATGATAATGATATAGCGGCACAGTTAAGCCTACAGCGGCTTCTATGGCGGTTGTGCCAATCACTTTACCTGTTTCACTGTCTTCTAAAACAAATAAATAGCTCTCGTCCAATGGTTTATTAATATTTTTAGCAAAGCTTTTTTCGGCGCGGTCAATTTTTTCTTTTAGCTGGGTGTCATCCACGGGCAAAGAGGTAAACCCATGCCCAGACTCTATTGCTATTTGCTTAAGCGCATCAAAGTCGTTGGCTGTAATAGGACGTAATACTTGCATTAATTACTTGCTCCAATAGCACGCCCAAAGGCGTGCTGGTTTACTATTATTAACCGTTAACTACATCGCTTACGGCTTTATCAAAGCGCTCTAGGCCTTCTTTAATATCTTCTAGCGGAATAACTAAAGATGGAGTAAAGCGAATAACATCCGCACCGGCTACTAAGTTCATCAAACCATTGTTAGCACTGGCGATTAAAAAGTCGCGCGCACGCCCAGCAAACTTGTCGTTTAGTGCTGCACCAATTAATAAACCTTTACCGCGAATTTCACTAAATACATTATATTTTTCGTTAATTGCATTTAAGCCATCACGAAACAGCTGTTCGCGCTCTTTTACGCCGCTAAGTACTTTAGGGGTATTTACTGTATCAAAAGCTGCTTCGGCTACGGCGCAGGCCAATGGATTTCCACCGTATGTAGAGCCATGTGTGCCCACTTTTAAATGTGCTGCTATTGCTGTGGTGGTGATCATGGCACCAATAGGAAAACCGCCGCCTAACGCTTTTGCTGTAGTTAAAATATCAGGTACTACGTTTAAGCCTTGATACGCGTATAAATCGCCAGTACGGCCTACACCCGTTTGCACTTCATCAAAAATAAGCAGCGCGTTGTGCTTAGTACATAGCTCGCGTACTTTGTGTGCAAAATCGTCTGTAGGTGAAATAATACCGCCTTCACCTTGTAGTGGCTCCATCATTACCGCACAGGTTTTATCGCTAATAAGCGCTTCAAATGCGTTAATGTCATTAAAATCGCAATGCACAATATCGGCAGGCTTAGGGCCAAAACCATCTGAATAAGCTGCTTGACCACCAACCGTTACGGTAAAAAAGGTACGACCGTGGAAGCCTTTATTAAAAGCAATAATTTGCGTTTTTTCAGCGCCGTGTACGTCAAGGGCAAAGCGACGCGCTAATTTTAGCGCTGCTTCATTAGCTTCGGCACCTGAGTTGGCAAAGTAGATTTTTTCAGCAAATGTAGCATCAACCATTTTTTTAGCTAAACGCAAAGCAGGCTCATTGGTCATTACGTTTGATAAGTGCCAAATTTTTTCACCTTGCTCTTTTAATGCACTAACTAAAGCCGGATGACAATGGCCTAAACAGTTAACCGCAATACCGCCGGCAAAATCAATAAACTCGTTATTATCTTGATCCCATACACGCGAACCTACGCCGCGTACCGGAATAACTGCTGAAGGATTGTAGTTTGGTACCATTACATCGTTAAATAAGTCTCTAGTTACTTGCATTTTTACACCTAAATTATGTGGCTACTTAAAAAGTGTTGCTAAAACAAAGAAGAACTTAGCCTGTATTCTTCAGTAAACACTGTGTTTTTTGTTATACGTGTCATTATCGAAGGTTGCGAATGAAATTTGCAGTGCTATTTTGTGAAAAATGATTAGAATAAAAGTCAAATTAACGAAGGGTTTGTGCATTATGATAACTACACAAGACGAAAAGCTATTATCTATTTTAAAAACCAATGCCAGAGCGAGTATTTCAGATTTAGCTAGGCACCTTAACTTATCGCGATCAACCGTACAAAGCCGCATGTTAAAGCTAGAGGAAAGTGGCGTTATTAAAGGTTACAGCGTTGATTACGGTGATGACTTTTTAAATAGTATGGTGGCCGCACATGTGTCTATTAAAGTAAGGCAAAAACTGACGACTAAAACCAATTTAGAGTTAAAGCAAATTAATGCTATATCGCAGCTTTATGCTATTAGTGGCGAGTTTGACTTAATTGCAGTTGTGCAAGCACAAAATTTAGAACAACTTAGCCATTTACTCGATGATATTGGCAACCTAGATGGCGTAGAACGCACTACTTCATCTGTTATTTTAGAAACCAAATTTAAACGCTAGGCTTGTTGTATAAGAATGTAAACAGATAATGATTAAGTATAGATATAATTAGCTGTTTATAATAAAGTTATTACATAAAGTACGAGCTCTAATATCATGAAAGTGCACACGATTAGCTTGTACTTTATAAACAAGGACTGTTTTAATAAATTTAGGAAAGTTGAGTATTACTCTCTCTTTTAAATTCAATTAATAGTAATCAATTTACAGTACATTGGTCAGTCAATTTTATTAGATGAGACGCACCGCCAAGGAGTCAGCAATTTGCTGACATGATAAGGACAAGTTGTGAAAGTTATTATAACCACCATTGTTTTATTAATTATAGCGAGTGGCTATTACTTTAATGCTCATATCCCCGTCTTCAATGCAAAAAAAGCTATCGAAGTTAAAGTTTACAGTGACATTTTTTATAAACTAGGCTCAGATTCTGCCCCAGACTCAGTGAGCATAGATGAAATTATTGCTGGGGCTTCACAATTTGCACTTTCAATGTGCGATGATGCAGTTTATCAACAGGTTTTAGGGAAAACGGTTGACTCTTGCAAACTTAAGTTTCATCAATCAAAAGCAAAATGCGCACAGTTTTTAACGGCGCATAACGCAGCATTTTACAATAAAAAAACACCGGTTAGCTTAGTCGCAGAAAAGTTTATTGACTGCGTAAGCTTGTAATATTTTAATTACTTATCTTTTGCTCGGGTAAATGCGTTAAACTTGTCACTAATAATTTAGTGACTTTTTCGTCATTTAAGTAGCTCTCTTAATCAATGGTATTAATCTTGATAAAGTGCACTTCATTGCAGCTTATATTTATTAATTTGCTAAAATAAGTTTATTAAAGAGAGAATGATTAATTTACCCACTATATTCAGTGGTAGCAAAAGGTAATTAGCAATGATGAACACCAAAGTATACAAAGCAGTACACGACTTAGCTGAAGAGCTAATGGCGGCTGCAAATAAAAACGATACAAAAAAGTTCGAGTCACTTTACGCGCAGCTTAAAGCAATTTGTATTGAAAACGAAAATACCAGCAAAGATCACCCTGTACAATGGGAAACGCTGGCTGATTTTACCGAAGAATTAGAGGAAGCAATTGAAGGCTACGAAAAAGCATTAAAAAAATCGATAGCCATTAACTCTAAAGATCATATGTCGTCGGTTGCATTTTCTATGGCAACTTTGCAGCTAGAATTAGGCCAAAAAGAGGCTGCAATTAAAAACCTTCAAGACGCTAAAATCAGCGCTAATAAAATTTCTGATAAAGAGCTTAAAGCAGAAATACACGACCTACTAGAGTCGCTGGTAGAAGAAGAAGGCTAGAGCGCTTTTTTTATTGATATTTATATTGCTGAGCTAACTAAGCTTAGCAATATAAAGTAATACATTAAGCCCCATTAGTTATTATGGTTTTAAAGGGGCTTTTCTAATGATTTGCTTCTTGGCTTCGTCGAGCTTTATAACATAGGCATTACCGCCAATACCTTTAAACTCTTCATCGGTAAATACTATGGTGTTGTCGTCGTAAAAAGTGACCGCTTCTTTTTGGGTAACAATGCCTAGGTCTATTCGTGACACGTCACCCGAGAAAAACTTATCCCCTTTAAAATTCTCAAATAACCAAAGGCTAGTTGAGTCTAATAACACCAGTTTTTTCCGATCAGGGCTCAGTGCAGCCGAGGTGATCCAGCAGAGTTTTTCCATGGTGGTGCAGGTTTTAAATGAGTCGATTAGTTCGGCGTTAAAGTTAGCTGCATGATCACCCACTTTATATACATTTGTTATGCCATCAAAGGGTTCGGTGCGATTTTTGGTAAATAAGTATAAGTGCCGGCCTAATGCTACAAACGCTTCTAAGTCATAATTGCGGTTATCAGGAGCAACCGGTGTACCGTCTAACTCGGGGTAGGTAAACTTAATTATTTCAGCTTCGGTGGTATCGGTTTTAATATCAATGGGGTTTTCTATTTTATAAATAGTAAGCCAGCGGCGCTCATTGGTGTTATTACCAAAATCACCTAAAAAAAAGTGACCAAATTTATTTTGGGTCATATCTTCCCAATCTATATTTTTAGCGTTAGTCACTAATATTTCTTTAGCTATTGAGCCATCATCATTGAGTCGGTAAAGTTTAGGCTCGTCGCCGCTGTCGTTAATAGCCCATAAGCGTTTATGCTTATCATACTCAATACCAGATACTTCTTTGAGCCTAGGGTCAACAGAAATCATTTTTTTGCTATACAAGGTATAAATAGCAGAGCCTATATATATGGCACTAAAAATAAACAGAGCAGCAATAGAAAGTAGAATACTTTTTTTCAACATCAAATTAATATATTTCAGAATGTTAATTAATATATCGTTATTATCGCTGATGGTAGAAGAGAACTAAAGACTTATCTCGTAGCGTTTATTAACTGTTGCTTAAAGTTGCATATATTTTAAACTAAAGTGGCTAATTAACATGATTTTGTCGA